>NZ_JAKZIW010000001.1:0-147115 GCF_031143325.1 Enterococcus sp. FR204
TAAGGCTGTGACAAAAGTCGCATCACAGCTCCTTTTTCCGAATAAACGGCGTTCTTGAAGCTGACCACTTCTGTCACAACCTCCCTTAAATCTGAATCTATATTTTTTGGTATTTGTTTTTATTTGCTTGCCTATTCGACAAATTCAAATTCAAACTCACCGATACGTACAAGGTCGCCATCTTTCGCACCGCGTGCCCGAAGAGCTTCATCCACACCCATACCACGTAATTGACGAGCAAAACGCATCACTGTTTCATCATGATCGAAATTTGTCATTTGGAATAATTTTTCGATCTTCTCACCAGATAAGATCCACGTTGCATCTGAATCACGATCGATTTGGAACTCAGGACCTTCTGGATTGAATCCATAGTGTACAGTTTCTTCTTCCAGTTCTTCTTCGTACAATGGGAATTCTGGCGTTACTTCTAACAAATCTGCTGTAGCATTCAATAACGCGTCCAATCCTTGTCGAGTCACTCCAGAAATTGGAAATACTGGGATGTCATCAGCAAATTCATCTTCTTTTTCCTTGTTCAGCTGTTCTTTGAATTTCACTAGATTTTCCTGTGCATCCGGCATATCCATTTTGTTTGCCACGATGATTTGCGGACGCTCTAGCAAGCGTAAGTTATAAGTAGATAATTCTTTGTTGATGGCAAGATAATCTTCATAAGGATCTCGTCCTTCCATCCCACTCATATCGATCACATGTAAAATTACTCGTGTTCTTTCGATATGACGAAGGAATTGTGTACCCAGCCCAACACCTTGCGAAGCTCCTTCAATCAAGCCTGGCAAGTCTGCTGCGGCAAAACTTCTGCCATCACTTGTAGTAACCATTCCTAGATTAGGGACGAGCGTCGTGAAATGATAAGCGCCGATTTTTGGACGAGCAGATGAAATAACGGATAGTAAAGTCGATTTCCCGACAGATGGAAAACCTACAAGTCCAACGTCTGCCAATACTTTCAATTCTAGTTCGATTTTTCGCTCTTGTCCTGGTTCACCGTTTTCAGCAATTTCCGGTGCAGGATTCCGAGGAGAGGCAAAACGGATATTCCCTCGTCCACCGCGTCCACCTTTTGCCACAACTAGTGTTTGACCATTTTCAATTAAATCTCCTAAAAGAGCACCAGTCTCCGCATCTCGGACAGTGGTTCCTTGTGGTACTTTAACATAGGTATCTTCTGAACCACGACCGTGCATCCCTTTACTCATCCCATTTTCACCTGGCTGCGCTTTGAAATGGCGATTGAACCGAAAATCCATCAATGTACGTAACCCTTCATCGACGATCAAGATGACATCGCCGCCACGACCACCGTCTCCGCCAGCCGGTCCGCCGTCAGGAACGTATTTTTCGCGACGAAATGCAACCATTCCGTCTCCGCCCTTGCCAGCTTTCACATCGATCGTTACTTGATCTAAAAACATGGACATAATTAAGTCCTCCTATTATTCATTTATTTATTTGACTGCCTGAATTTCCACAATAAACAAAAGTCTTACTTATTTTATCGGTGAAATCTGATTTTGTCTATCATTTCAGCAAAAAGATTGTTTACCTTCTTCTTTTTTTATCATTTGGTAAGGTTTCCAACCTTTTTTCTGCTACCAAGTATAATTTTTTGACAAAATATTCTTTGCGTAGCAGAATAACAGTGTATTAATTGTATTAATTGAGGATGCCGTTTCACAGCACCCCTAATAAAGGAGGAACTTTTGATATGACAGTAAAAGTAGGTATTAACGGATTTGGGCGTATTGGCCGTCTGGCTTTCCGCCGCATCAAAGAAGTCTCAGATGATATTGAAGTAGTAGCAATCAACGACTTAACAAGTCCAACTATGTTAGCACAATTATTGCAATTTGACTCTACTCATGGTACTTATCCTGGCACAGTTACTGCAACAGAAGACTCAATCGTAGTGGATGGCGAAGCAACTCGTGTTTATGCAGAACCCGACGCAAGCAAAATCCCTTGGGCAAAAGAAAACGGTGTAGATATCGTACTAGAATGTACTGGTTTTTATACATCTGAAGAAAAAGCAAAAGCGCATTTAGATGCTGGTGTCAAACGAGTAGTTATTTCTGCCCCAGCTGGTGCTATGAAAACCATCGTCTATAACGTTAATGATGATACATTAGATGAAAACGACAAAATCATCTCAGCAGGTTCATGTACAACAAACTGTTTAGCACCTATGGCTTATTTCTTAAATAATGAATTTGGGATCGAAGTTGGTACAATGACAACAGTTCATGCCTACACTTCCACACAAATGCTCTTAGATGGACCTGTAAAAGGCGGTAATTTGCGTGCTGCTCGTTCAGCTGCTGACAATACTATCCCACATTCTACTGGTGCTGCGAAAGCAATCGGCTTAGTTATCCCTGAGCTACAAGGAAAATTACAAGGACACGCACAACGTGTTCCAGTCGTTGATGGTTCATTAACTGAATTGGTTTCAGTATTGAAAACAAAAGTAACTGCTGATCAAGTAAACGAAGCAATCAAAAAACACACAGTTGACAATCCTTCATTCGGGTATGATGACCGTCAAATCGTTTCTAGCGATGTCATTGGAACAACTCAAGGTTCGATCTTTGACCCAACGCAAACAGAAGTAACAACTGCTGGTGATTTCCAACTTGTTAAAACTGTTGCATGGTATGACAATGAGTATGGATTTACTTGCCAAATGATTCGCTTACTAGAAAAATTCGCTAACTTGTAATTTGATAGATCAATCGATAAAAGAAGCCTTTGACTGGATCCAGTCAAAGGCTTCTTTCTTTTCATCCCCTACTTTTAAACTCGTTCAATGAACATATTGGCTTAAAAATTGTTGGACTACTTGCTGATATTTTTCAGGATCTGTCTTGTATGCTTCCGCATGCTCGGCTCCTTTTACAACATACTTTTCTTTTGGTCCCTTCGTTGCACGATAGACCTTATCTAACATTTCAAATGGTACAAATGTATCTTCATCTCCATGTATAAAGAGCATTGGGCGCTGGTTTTTCTTCAATTGTTCCACTGCATTTGCTTCACCGAAAAAGTAGCCAGCACGGACTTTTGTCACTAGACTCGTTACTTGCATAAGCGGAAATGCTGGAAGACTAAACATATCGTCTAGCTGATAGGCAAGCTCATCATGAACGGAAGAATAACCGCAATCTTCAATGATTGCTTTCACATTATCTGGTAGTTTTTCTCCGCTAGTCATCATAACTGTTGCTGCTCCCATGCTGACACCGTATAGAACGATTTCTTGCGATTTTCCATTGTTTTCTAGCACTTTGTTTATCCACTGTACATAGTCTTTACGCTCTGGCCATCCAAATCCAATGTAATCCCCTTCGCTTTTTCCATGTCCTCTTGCATCAGGAACAAGGACATTGTAACCCATATCATGAAACATCTTTGCGTAATTGGTCATCGTTTCAGCGTTTCCCATATAGCCATGAGCCACAAGAGCTGTTTTTTCACTTTTCGTTTCAGCAGGAAGATAAATCGCTGATAATTTCAGACCGTCTTTTGAAGTGATGGTCCAATCGCTTCGGTTTTCTTTTGAACTAAACCATTTATGTGCATCCGTTTCTTTGGATGTCTGTGTTGTACCAGGTGTATCTTCGTCTAAAAAGTCTTTCTCAGAAGGCACAACAGCATAATTATAAAAATAATTCCCTGCAAACACTAACGCAACAATCAGAGCTAAAGCGACGCCTAAAAGGATTTTCATCCAAAGTTTCATAAATCATCCATCTCATTTCTCTTTTTTCATATAACCTTGAATTAGTATAATCAAAGAATCTCTACTATGCAATGTTCATTTTTATAACCTATAAAAAAACAAAATAAAAAAGCAGAAATAACTGGCTATTTCTAGCGGATTATTTCTGCAATAACTAATTATCTATTTTTTATTTTCAATTAATTTAAAGCTTGACCATGGTTTCAAAAAGTCAAGGAGGAATAATTCGTCATCGGAGATTCTTCCTACAACATTGACACGTCCGTCGTTTTTCATATCCTTCAAGGCGATTTGTGTTTCTCCTTTGTATTGACCGTACCCTTCATTGTCAATCAGTACATCCCCATGATGCATATCTCGCGTATTATGAGGCGGGAAATCTTTATCTTTGTAGTATACACGAGTCATCGTTGAACGAAGGATATATTCTGAGCGATCCCCTCGATAACTATGAAGGTTATCAAACAAGCAGATTCGTTCGTTTTCTGTAATACCTTCTTCCGTATCTACTTTCAATGTTGGATAATCCGCGTTAAATGCTTCTGCCATTTCTTTCAATTCTTCTTCACTTGCGTACGCATTTCCAATAGAAATATCATCAATCAATCCTGTAAGGATTAAATGCTTCACTTGTGTCGCAATTTCAAGATCTCGGTGGTCTTCCAGCGTGCACAAGCCATCTTGCGTAGGCCAAGGGCCAAACTCAGCAGATTGCGAATTGACGAATGCCATCGTATTCAAATTATATTTTCTGAATTTTTCTGAACAAAAAACAAAGTGTTCGTATCCTAAACCAGAGTATCGATGAGGATAAAGATTATGAGAACCTAATAAATTATCCGTGTTTGGCGAATAACTCATGATGTTGTCAACGTAATTCGTGCCCGAACTCATATTGATCTCGATTTTGATACCAAAAGGATTGCGCGTCATTTTTGCTTCTTCTGCTCCTGTGAATCCGATATCTAAGCGGACCCCGTAGGCACCCATCTTATGGAAAAAAGATAAGTCATCGTAAGAAATCTCCAACTGTTCAAATAACGCTGGATTGATATCAACCATTACTTCCATGCCTAGGCTATTCGCGTAATCAACTACTTCTTTAAATTCTGAAAGAACTTTTTCTTTATCATCATTGATCTGCAGCAAACTGGTAAAAACCCGTTTATACCCATACTTATGAGCTAAATCCAAGTACGCTTTGTCCTTTTCAAATGTTGACCGTTCTGGATAAATCGAGATTCCTAATTTTCCCATATTACCATTTCCTCCTGCATCTTTTCGTTTTTGTATCCACTTACATTATAGCAAACACAAAGTAAATGGTCTACACCTTTTCTTTTTCTTTTAAAATAAATGATAAATTCCAATAATTTAAGTAGGTATTTTCCCTCTATTTTGTTATCATTAAAGATAACAAAATAGTAAATTGGAAAGGAACAGTTATGAAGAAAAATAAAGTTATTTTAAGTATTAGTTTAGCAGTAGCATTGCTGTTTGCTGCTGGTTGTTCTGCAAACAACACGACTTCTTCTAGTTCGTCTACAGAAAGTTCAAAAAGTACATCTACTGCGGAAAGCACGACTGCCAGTAGCGTCGATTTGAACGCATTGGAATTACCACAATTGACGAAAGATGTCGCCGAAAATGAAGATCTGGTTGAAATGGTGACGAATAAAGGCACAATCAAAATCAAATTATTTCCCGAATACGCACCAAAAGCGGTTGAAAACTTTATGACACATGCAAAAGACGGTTACTACAACGGACTGACTTTCCATCGCGTCATCAAAGATTTCATGATCCAAGGTGGCGATCCTAAAGGCGATGGCACTGGAGGGGAAAGCATTTGGGGAGAAGGATTTGAAACAGAGATCAACAACCACCTTTATAATATAAGAGGTGCGTTATCTATGGCTCGCTCACAAGATCCTAACAGTAACGGCAGCCAGTTCTTTATCGTTCAAAATACAGATGATATGCATGATGGTCTTTTAAAAGACGACTATCCTCAAGCAATCATCGACGCTTATAAAAACGGCGGTTATCCTTCACTAGATGGCCATTATACTGTCTTCGGCCAAGTGATTGAAGGAATGAATGTCGTGGATGCTATTGCAAATATCGAAACAGATAGTTCAGACAAACCAAAAGAAGAAGTAAAAATCGATAAAATCAATATACTGCAAGAAGCAAAACAAAAATAAAAAAATAACGTCTGAATCCCGCATAGATGACAACGTATGCTAGGATTCAGGCGTCTTCTTTTTACATAAAAAGCAAGTAAGCTTCCTTCTGTTTTGCTATATCAGGTTTTATAGTCAAGCATTTTGGTTGACGATGAACGTGAACTCGCACTCACAGACTTTTTTATCATCTACATATGCTGCAGATAACGCTGTACCGACTGATCCCTTCATTTTGGTGATTTCAAAATGACATTTCAGTACATCTCCTGGAACAACTTTTTGACGGAATTTGGCCTTATTGATCCCACCGATATAAGCTCTTTTTCCTAGAAACTCTTCTGATTTTAGGATAAGTATCGAACCTGCTTGTGCCAGTGTTTCTAGAATCAACGCACCCGGCATCACTGGATTGTCAGGAAAGTGACCTTGGAAAAAATCTTCATTGATTGTTACATTTTTTGTCGCAACAATCTTTTTTCCTGGTTCTAAAGTATCTACATAATCAATATAACAAATAGGATAACGATTAGGAATCAATTCCATTACTTCAGTAGCAGATAATACGTAAGACATAATTAAACTCCTTCTTTCAGGCAATTGCCATTTTCATTACTTTGACTATCAAAGTATCATATTCCTAAATATTTAGCAATCTTTTTTTAATTTAAGAAAAGATAGTTTGACAATCAAAACATTTTGACTAATAATTAAGAAATCAAGAAGTTATTTTAGCTATTATTCTCTATTTTTTTACGACTATCAAATTTTTATCAGAAACAAAGGAGAGTCATTATGTCATTTCTAGAAGGAAAAAAAATCGTCATTATGGGCGTCGCTAACAAAAAAAGCATTGCTTGGGGTTGTGCTGAAGCAATGTTGAAACAAGGGGCAGAAATTATCTATACTTACCAAAATGAACGAATGAAAAAATCATTAGTCAAATTGGTCGGCGAAGAAGCATTCACTGTAGAATGTGATGTTTCTAGCGACGAAAGCATCGAAAAAGCAATGAATGCCATCGGTGAATATGCTGGGGAGATCCACGGCCTTGTCCATGCAGTTGCTTACGCCAACAAAGAAGAATTGTCCGGAAATGTGTCTGATATTTCCAGAGACGGCTATCAATTAGCTCAAGATATCAGCAGCTACTCTTTAATTGCTGTATCAAAATACGCACAACCGTTTCTTGCACCAAACAGCGGGATCGTTAGCATGACTTATCTAGGTTCAGAACGCGCAATCCCGAATTATAACATGATGGGTATTGCGAAAGCTTCTCTTGAAGCTGCTATCCGTTATTTGGCAGCTGAGTTCTCGCCTAAAGGAATTCGGGTCAATGGAATCTCAGCTGGGGCAATCAAAACATTAGCTGTCACAGGTGTTAAAGACTATCAAAAACTGATCCAGTTATCTGAATCTCGTACGCCTGATCAGCAAGGTGTGACGATCGAAGAAGTCGGTAATGCTTGTGCTTTCTTAATCAGCCCACTTTCCAGCGGAATCATCGGTGATATTATCTACGTTGACAAAGGTGTCCATCTTTCATAAACTTTTGTTGCATTCTTTAAAGTAAAACATATAAAAATCAGGAAAAAACTTTTTAAAGTCTCTTCCTGATTTTTTCTTTTTACGTTTTTTTCAACTCATTACTTTGAAATTATTCCACGACTTCAATCCAGCCTTCTGGTGCTTCTATGTCTCCAAATTGAATACCTGTCAATTCATCATACAACCGTTTTGTTACTGGTCCTACTTCCGTTTCACTATAAAATACATGAAGATTGTTATTGTGATAAATCCCACCGATTGGAGAAATAACAGCCGCTGTACCACATGCACCAGCTTCTGCAAATTGATCTAGATCATCAATGAAAATATCTCCTTCAATTGCTTGCAGTCCTAGTCGTTCTTCAGCTAACTGCAACAAGGAATATTTCGTGATACTTGGTAAGATAGAGGGCGATTGCGGAGTGATGAATTTTCCGTCTTTTGTAATTCCAAAGAAATTTGCTGCACCTACTTCTTCGATTTTCGTATGTGTGGCTGGATCAAGATAAACACAATCTGAGTAATCCAGTTCTTTTGCTTCTGTTCCTGGAAGTAAACTCGCTGCGTAATTTCCGCCGACTTTTGCTGCACCAGTCCCCTTAGGAGCAGCACGATCGTAATCAGATACAATAAAATTCGTTGGTTTTAGTCCACCTTTGAAATACGCTCCTACTGGCGTACAGAAGACGACAAATAAATATTCTGGAGCTGGATGGACACCAATGTTTTCACCGACCCCAATCAGTAAAGGGCGCAAGTATAATGTAGCGCCTGTTCCATAGGGCGGCACAAAATCTTCATTTGCTTTTACCACTTGCTTGACAGCATCAACGAACATCTTTTCAGGGACCATTGGCATCAGCAATCGTCTAGAACTTTGATTCATCCGTCGACTATTTTGTTCAGGTCGAAAGAGATTGACCTTGCCGTCTTTTCGACGATAAGCTTTTAGACCTTCAAAACATTGCTGACCATAATGAAGCGCTGGAGAGCCTTCATGAATCGTCAGGTAATTATCTTCTGTCAATTCTCCTTCTTCCCATTGTCCGTCTTTCCATTTGGCAATAAAACGCCAAGGAGTTTTGATATAAGAAAAACCTAGATTGTTCCAATCGATTTGCATATACTTACCACCTTCGTTATTTTCTCCACATTTTATCATTATCCATATTATTTGTCATTTTATTTTCAGCTTTTTTCCTTCATTATAGTTATTTTTGCTATTTCCTTTTTTGAATACTTCTTGGTACAATACAGAAAGAATCAAATTTTAGAAAAGAGGATTTTATGTTTTCATTATTAGCAACTGCCGGTACGACAGACTCTTCTGGCGAGACATTGACAGATCAAGCTGTCAGCAAAGTAAATGCGTTTCAGCGGTTTTGGGACGGGATTGATTGGGACGCCATTTTGGCTGCCTTTATCCAAAAAAGTTTATATCTGATTTTTTTGATCGTCCTTTTTTGGATTCTTCACCGTGTGGGAAAATATCTGATTGATAAGTCTTTTAATCAGTATTCTAAAAAAGCCATTCTAAACGAGAGCCGCTTAAAGACTTTACATAGTCTTTTAAATACTATTCTTCATTATACCCTTGGTTTCTTTTTTATCTATGCAATTTTATCTGCTATCGGTGTGCCGATCGGATCACTTTTGGCTGGTGCCGGAATTGCAGGTGTGGCAATCGGTCTTGGTGCCCAAGGGTTCATGAGTGATGTTATTACCGGATTTTTTATTATCATGGAACAACAGATGGATGTTGGGGACTACATCAAGCTAGCAAACTTAACGATTGAAGGAACCGTCGTATCTGTTGGTATCCGTACCCTTCAGCTGAAAGCAACGGATGGTACTGTCCATTTCATCCCGAATCGAAACATCACCACGATCAGCAATCTCTCTCGTGCAAATATGCAAGTACTTTTAGATATTCGGATTGTTCCTGAAGAAGGATATGACAAAATCTATGAGATCATTGATCGAGTAAATCGTACATTAGCTGAAAAATACCAAGAAGAGCTCCAAACTGAACCTTCTATCTTTGGATTAGTGGATCTTGGAAACAGCAATTTTGCGATTCGTACGGTCTGCTACGCATTGAACGGAAAACAATATGCCTTAAAAGAAGAGTTCTTGAGCTCCTATGTCAAAGAATTGACAGCTTCTGGTTTCACGATTCCGAACAGTCCAATTGCTGTCGGAAAATAATTTGGACAAACGATGCAACGAATCTCACTAAAAAGAGCGTGGGTCAAAAGTAAAGAACACTTTTGTCCCACGCTTTAAACACGTATAAACGGCGGAAGCAGAAGCAATTCCTTCGGAAATAAGCTGAAATTCACAAAAATTTGAAAAGTAATTTTCGTGAATTCCTTCTTATTTCTTGGAGTTAAACGCTTTTGTCCCAGCCTCTTTTTCAAGATAAAGTCAAAACTGGTACGCTGTTTTTTCTACTTATTTTTTGATTATCTTTTAGTTTCTCGTTCTTTAGCTCACGATATCGATTTGTTCTTTTAATTCTTCGATTTTCGGAGACAATATATTACGACGTTCTAATTCATGCACCATGAAGTTTACGGCTTTAAGCAGCTCTTTTCTTGTAATGATTCCTTTGAAAATCCGATCTTCTGTGACAACCGGTAAAAAAGGCGAATCGACTAACAAATGGAGTACTTCTTCTAGTTCCCAATTTTCATCAATTGTCGGAACATCTGTTTCTGTCACATCAGCAACCGTTAGTCCTTCTAACGGGTCCATGCTGATTGTTTGCAAGTCAATCATTTTATTGACCACATCTGATAAACTTACTAGTCCTACAAAGTGATCATCTTTTCCTAATACAGGAATTTTGGAATAACCGACCTTCGATAACACAAGTAAACCATGGGATAATGGATGATGATACATAACATTTGCCACATTTTCTGCAGGAATCAAAAACGTTTCCTGATTTTCCAGCAGCATTTCTCTTACTATAGGTCCAATCATCTGATGGCCTCCATTTCTATTTCATTCAACACTACTATTTTACCGAAACCGGATGCAAAATTCATAAAATAAAGCTTATTTTTATTAAAAATTAGAGTTTTTTTATTCAGCGCTCTCTCGAAAAAGAAAAGGCCAACTCTTCAACTGCCTGATGGGCACGGTTATAGTATTGAACAGAAATTTGGTCATCTAAACTTTCGATAAGAGCATATGATGGGATTTGGATCGGGCCTCTAGGCTGAGAAATGCTACCAGGATTCAAAAACAGGATTTTCTGATCCATCTCACAGCCTATTTGATGGGTATGACCAAAAAACACCATATCGGCAGTTGCAGCTCGAGCTTCGATTGCTAACTGTGTCAAACCAAATCGGACATTCGATAAATGACCGTGAGTCATGAATACTGTATCCTGACCAGTTTGGATCACTTTTTTCTGTTCGAATCCTGGTCCATAATCACAATTACCTTGAACCACTTGGAATGTATCCCATAATGGGTCAGAAGCTTCTAATTCCGAATCACCACAATGGAAAAAGATATCCACTTCAGAACGATAACGATCTACTAAGTCAACGAGGATATCTCTGTCTCCATGATTATCACTTACTACTAAATACCGCATCTATCTCTCTCCTTCCAGCCATTGTTTCCACTCGGCACTCAATTTTTTCATTGCTTGAGCCCGATGACTGATCTTGTTTTTTTCTTCGCTCGATAATTCTGCTGCTGTTTGTTTCTTACCTTCTGGGATAAATAAAGGATCATACCCAAAGCCATTTTCGCCAGATGGTATACGGGCTACTCGACCGGGCCATTCCGCTTCTACTACAAGGCTGTCTTTTTTGGGTGCCGCGAATACTAATGTACAATGGAATTGTGCTGTTCTTTTTTCATCCGGCACATCTGTCAATTCATATAATAATTTGGCGTTATTCCCCGCATCACTTTTTTGTTCCCCTGCAAAACGTGCAGAATAGATTCCTGGCATACCGCCTAAAGCATCGACTTTCAAACCTGAATCATCTGCTAAGACTGGCTGATCAAGCAATTGTGCAATCGTTTCTGCTTTTAATCGGGCATTTTCTTCAAATGTGCTGCCAGTTTCTTCCACATCTGGCAATTCAGGATAGTCAAGTAATGTTTTTACATGATATCCCGCTTCTTTGAACATATTTCGAAACTCTTCTGCTTTTCCTGGATTTCTTGTCGCAATGATGATTGTTTTTGTTTCTTCTATCCGCTCATCATTTTGAGCAAACTCTGTTAGCAAAGCATGTTTTTGCTCTTTGATCAAATCTTCAATCGCGTTTTTTCCAAAAAAGAGCATTTCATTCAACTGTTCACCATCAAACGTTGCTTCTTCTCCAGTTCCTTGAATCTCCACGAATTTTCCAGATTCTGTCATTACAAGGTTCATGTCTACAAGTGCTGCGGAATCTTCTTGGTAATCCAAATCTGTGACGCAAGTCCCATCTGGTAAGATTCCTACGCTAACTGCAGCAAGATGTTCTTTGATTGGATCTTCTGACAATTCTTTTTCTCTTAAAAGTTTTTCAATGGCTAATTTCAATGCCACGAATGCCCCAGTGATACTTGCTGTTCTAGTACCGCCATCCGCTTGGATCACATCGCAGTCTACGATGATACTACGTTCTCCTAATTTTTCCAAGTCTACTACTGCACGCAAGGAACGACCAATAAGACGCTGGATTTCCATTGTTCTACCAGAAAGTTTTCCTTTGCTGCTTTCTCTACGATTTCTCGTACTCGTTGCTCGAGGCAGCATACTATATTCTGCTGTCACCCATCCTGTTCCTGTTTCTCTCAAAAAGGGAGGTACAGAATCTTCTATTGTTGCAGAACAAATAACTGTTGTATCACCAAAACGGATCACTACCGATCCTTCTGCATATTTGAAAACATTTGTTTGAAGCTCCAGTTTGCGAAGCTCTTGGGCTTTTCTCCCGTCATGACGCATCCTTATTTTCCTCCCAATTCAATATGATCTACATTTAGGTGTCCGATTCCAAGCCAGTCTTCAGCTATTTCCTCGAAAAGTTTGGCAGAGCCAGTTGTATAAAACTGGCATAATGTCCGACCATTTTGCGGTGAATTGCTCAGATTGAAATAATCTAACAGCATAGATACTTCACCTACTGTTTCTGCTCCAGAATCGATCAGTTGAACATTTTCTCCCACTACATTTTGAATGATGGGGCGTAATAATGGATAATGGGTGCATCCCAAAATCAATGTATCGATTTTTTTAGTGGTTAAAGGAGCTAATGTTTCTGCCACAATTTTTTTCGCCACCGATGAATGGTATTCATTACTTTCGACAACTGAAACAAATTTGGGACAAGCAAGACTTGTCACAGTCAATTCTGGCACTTTCTCTTTCAGTGCTTTTTCATAAGCTTGACTTTTTACCGTACCAATCGTACCGATAATGCCAACTTGTTTATTTTGTGTTTTTTTTACTGCCGCTCTAGTACCGGGAAGGATCACACCGATGACTGGAATAGAAAGAGCAGCTTTGATTTCTTCTAAAGCCACCGCAGTTGCGGTATTGCAGGCGATCACCAGCATCTTGATTCCTTGCTCCACCAGATAATCCGTCATTTCCCAAGTATACTGGATTACCTGTTCCGCGGGTCTAGGGCCATATGGGCAGCGTGCTGTGTCTCCTACAAATAAAATATTTTCATTCGGTAATTGTTTCAGGGCTTCTTTTACTACAGTCAAGCCGCCGACACCTGAATCAATAAATCCGATAGGGCGATTATCTGTCAATCGTATCATCCTTTTTTTCAATAAATTCTATCCTCCCTATTGTGTACTTTTTAGCGTGAATTTTCAAGTGCTCTTACTTGCTTAAAACAATCGAAATCTCTTTTTTTCGAATGGAAAGAGGAAAAGCGGTTGTGACTTTAGTTTGCCACAACCGCTAAAAGAATCATCTATTAATAACTGTACCGTCTCTTTTCCAAGTAACCGGAAAGCAGAGAAAGCGCGTAACATACCACGAAGTACATGAGTGTCATGATGATGAACATCGGAAGCACATAATTGGTGTTCTGTCCATAAATAATACGTGCCTGATGAGAAAGTTCAGGTAAAGAAATGATTACTGCTAATGAAGTATCTTTGATCAGTGAAATCAATTGGCTCACAATTGCCGGGATCATTGATTTAAATGCTTGCGGTAACACGATCGTTCGCATCGTTTCTACATAAGTCAGTCCCGTTGATAATCCTGCTTCCATCTGTCCTTTTGGAACAGCATTGAGTCCAGCTCGGAAAATTTCCGACAACATAGCTGACTCAAAAATCGTTAATGCTGCGACAGCGGACCAGAAGATGTTCATCTGAATGCCGATTTGAGGTAAGGCAAAGTAAGTGAAGAAAATGATCAATAATAATGGAAGATTCCGTATAATATCAATCACTACACCAAGGATTTTGGAAAAGAAAGGGATATCCGCAAAACGAATCACACCTGTCAGACCACCGATCAAGAAACTAAAAATGATCGAAAACAATGAAACTTCAACAGTAACCTTTAATCCTTCCAATAAAAAACGGATATTCATCCATGAAAAAGCGCCGCTAAAATCCATGTATTTCCCCTCCTTCTATGAACGAACCGCCCATTTTTTCTCAAGATAAACCATTAAGTAAGATAACGGTAGCGTGATAACTAAGTAAAATAACCCAACGATGATATACGTATCGAAGGTATTGAATGTTTCACTGGCGATCAAGTCTCCTTGATACATCAAATCTAAACCAGCTACGATTGCTAAAATAGATGAATTTTTTACGAGGTTGATAAATTGGTTGCCTAATGGCGGAATAACGATTTTGAATGCTTGCGGTAAAACAATATAACGCATGATTTCTGAATAGGTAAAACCAGAAGATAGTCCTGCTTCTGTTTGACCTTTTGGTACGGTTTGAATCCCTGAACGTACTGTTTCAGCAATAAAAGCAGATGTATAGATCGTTAATCCAATCGTACCTGCTTGGAATCCATCTAGATTAAACCAATAAATCGGTACGACAACATAAAAAAACATCACGATGATTAATAATGGAACGTTTCTAAAAAATTCTACATATGCCTTTGCTAAGGCGCTCACTACTTTATTCTTTGATAATTGGAAGATTGCCATTAACGTTCCGATAATCAAACTAAACACAAGTGCTAAGACACTCGAAAACAATGTGATCTTGAACCCGTCGATAAAGATTGGTCCATAAGTCTGTATCAATTCGCTCATTGCCTCTCCCCCTTACTCTACTTTTCCTTCAGTTTCATTTGGAAACCATTTTTGATAGATTTTATCGTATGTGCCATCTGCATGCATTTCCTCTAGCGCTTGGTTAACAGCTTTCAAGAAGTTTTCTTGCCCTTTGTTGATCGCAATCCCGTAAGGCTCATTAGTAAACGTTCCACCAACTAACTCATACTCTGGATTTTCATCTGCAATCCCTAACAAAATCGCATTATCCGTAGTCATCGCGTCTCCCTGACCAGATTGTAAAGCAGTAAATGCTTCTGCATAGTTTTCTAATTCTAAAATTTTTGCATCTGGTGCATGCTGTCGGATATTCGCAGCCGATGTAGAACCCTTGACTGCTAGAACCGTTGTAGAAGCATTCAAATCATCTACACTTTTGATTTGGCTTCCTTTCTTTACCAACAAAGCTTGGCCAGCATCGAAATAGACATCTGAAAAGTCGACCTGTTTTTTTCGTTCATCTGTGATCGTCATCGTTGCAATAATTGCATCGATATTTCCGTTTTTCAATAATGGAATCCGAGTTTTAGAAGTGACTTCAACAAATTCTGTTTTTCCATTGTCACCAAGGATCTTTTTAGTGATTGCTTTTGCAATATCTACATCAAATCCTTGTACAGTTCTGCTCTCAATATCCATCATTCCAAATAATCGAGTATCATACTTGACACCCCAGATGATTTCATTGGTAGATTTGCTTCGCTCTAAAATATCTTCATTTGCCAACCCATTTCCTTTACATCCGGCTAGTGCAAGAAAAGCAATGCCTAAAAGGAAAATCAGGCGTATTTTTTTTAACCTGCGCATCTTTTTCCTCCTATCAATGATTGATAACTTTACTGATAAATTGCTGTGCTCGGACTTCATTTGGATTTTCGAAAAAGTCTCTCACATTTCTGCTGTCTTCCAATACTTCTCCATCAGCCATGAAGATAACACGATCCGCCACTTCTTTGGCAAAGCCCATTTCATGTGTCACGACAATCATTGACATACCGTCATGAGCCAATTTTTTCATAACGTCTAATACATCACCAATCATTTCCGGATCCAAAGCAGAAGTAGGTTCATCAAACAGCAGCATCTCAGGATTCATCGCTAAACCTCTGGCGATTGCCACCCGTTGCTGTTGTCCCCCGGATAACATGGAAGGATAAGAATCTTTCTTATCTAACATATTGACAGTTTTCAGAAATTTCTCAGCGTTTTTGACTGCAGTTGCCTGGTCTTGCTTTAACACTTTGATTGGTGCTAATGTAATATTTTCCAGAACGGTTTTATTAGGATACAAATTGAAATGCTGGAAAACCATGCCGATATTCTTTCGGACTTCTGTCAACTTTGTCTTTTTATCATGCAAGTCAGTATCATTAATTAGTAGCTTGCCTGAAGAAATCGTCTCTAATCCATTGATACAGCGAAGCATCGTGCTCTTTCCTGAACCAGAAGGACCAATGACAACGACAACTTCTCCTTTCTCGAATTCGAGATTGATATTTTTTAATGCGTGGAACTTGCCATAATATTTATCCACGTGATCAAATTTAATCATTGCCATAGAATTACACTCCCATTATTATTTAGTAAGATTTCTTTTAAAGATGTATAATAAAATACATTATATCTGATAGTTTAGTAATTTGTAAAGTTTCTTAGAACGTTTATTCTCCCATAAATATTTCTTCCATTTCTAATCTATTAGTTATTTTATCCTCTTTCCTTGTTTTTTCATTAGGAACTGTTGTTTCTTTTCAGGAAAAACGGTAAGATATTAAGTGCTCAGACTTACAAATCGTAAAGAGGTGTCTTTTTTGAAAAATATTATTTTAACGGGAGATCGACCAACTGGGAAGCTGCATTTAGGGCATTACGTCGGTTCTCTAAAAACCCGAGTGGCTATGCAGGCAGATGAAGACAACCAACTGTTTGTCATGATTGCTGACATGCAAGCACTGACAGATAATGCTAAAAATCCTGAGAAGGTTTCATCAAATGTCTTGCAAGTTGCTTTAGACTATTTAGCCGTGGGATTAGATCCTGCAAAATCTACTTTATTTATCCAATCACAAATTCCGGAATTAGCTGAATTAACCATGTATTATTTGAACTTAGTCAGCGTAGGACGCGTTCGGCGCAATCCGACTGTCAAAACAGAAATCGAACAAAAAAAATTCGGTGAAAGCGTGCCTACAGGATTCTTTATCTATCCTGTTTCTCAAGCAGCAGATATCACTGCATTCAAAGCGAATCTTGTACCTGTTGGTGAGGATCAAAAACCAATGCTAGAGCAGACACAGGAAATCGTACAAAGCTTCAATCATACATATGGTGAAGTCTTGGTGGAACCAAAAGGCGTATTCCCACCAAAAGGAATGGGTAGATTACCTGGAATCGATGGAAATGGCAAAATGAGTAAATCGTTAGGAAACGGTATTTATATCTCCGATCCTGCCGATGTCTTACAGAAAAAAGTCATGAGTATGTATACTGATCCAAACCACATCCATGTACAAGATCCTGGACAAGTAGAAGGGAATATGGTCTTCACCTACTTGGATGTATTCGGAACAGATAAAGAAGCAATTGAAGAAATGAAAGCTCATTACCGCCGCGGCGGACTTGGTGATGTAAAGATCAAACGATACCTCATTGATGTATTGGAAGCTGAATTTGCACCGATCCGTGCGCGCCGAGAAGAATTGGAAAAAGATCCTTCAGCTGTTATGGAAATCTTACGTAAAGGTAGTGAAGAAGCTGCTAAAGTAGCTGCACAAACACTTTCTGAAGTAAAATCAGCAATGGGAATCAATTACTTCCATTAATTCATTTACTCTAAAAAAGCAGGCTGTAAAGGCCTGTTTTTTTATCTCGTCTCTGTGCTATTCCTTTTTTAAAATCAAAAAAAGAGATGTGACGAAGTTGTGTCACATCTTTTTTTCAAATGTATGGTCTTCAAAAGCTACTTGATCGTTACTTACTATATTTTCCCTCTTAGCGAATACTTGCCTCTAGGTTTTCTACCAACGCTTTTTCGACTTTTTCCATTCCTTTATTGATTTCTTCATCTGTCAATGTTGCTTCTGGGTTGACGAATGTCAGGCTATACGCCATGGATTTATGTCCTTTTTCAATGTTTTCTCCTTGATAGACATCAAATAATTGGATATCTGTTAAAAATCTTCCGGCAGCAGAACGGATAACTTCTGTTAATTCCTGATTTGTCACAGTTTCTTTTACAAGCAAAGCGATGTCCCGGCTGACTGCTGGGAATTTTGTCACTGCTTCGAAAACGATCCCTTTTTGAGCAGCTTCCACTACAGCAGATAAATCAAACTCAGCAACATATGTTTCTGGAATATCATAACTTTTTGCAATCGTTGGATGCACTTGACCGACAAAACCAATAAATTTTTCGCCAAGGTAAATCGCAGCAGTTCTTCCAGGATGCATTTCCTTCATTTCTGTCACTGTTTGATAATGGACATCTTCAGTGATGCCTAGTTGTTCAAATAAGTTTTCTAAAAGACCCTTGATGGTGAAAAAGTCTACATTTTGAGCTTTCGTCTGCCAATCTTTTTCTTCCCAAATACCAGAAATAGCGATTGCTGCATGTTTTACTTCTTGCGGCAGATGTGTGCACGGATCATTTTCTTGGAAGAATACCCGCCCAATTTCATATAAAGCAATCTCTGTATTTTTTCGAGCAGTGTTATAACTGATATCATCTAATAATCCGCTGATCAAATTCATTCGCAATACAGAACGTTCTTCGCTCATTGGCCAGTCCAAACGTGTAATATTACTTTCATTTATAACAAACTGTCTTGATTTTTCTTCTGTTGTCAATGCATAACTGATTGCTTCGCTCAATCCGCTTCCTTCAAAGATTGTACGAATTTTACGAGTAGTTTTTTGTTCTTTTGACAAGCTTCCAGCAACCGTTTCTCCACTTGGAAGTGTAGATGGCAACTGGTCGTATCCATAAATACGAGCAACTTCTTCGATAATATCTGCTTCGATTTGGATATCCCAGCGTCTTGGCGGTACTACTACGGAATAAACATGATCCTTTTCTTCATAGCTAAATCCAAGTGCTTCAAAAATCTCATTTACTTCTTTAACGACAAGAGATGTTCCTAAATATTGATTGATGCGTTCAAGTGAAATCTTCACTGATACGTCTTCTGCTTTGATCTCTGAACCTTTGACCGCGCCTTGTAGAACTTCCCCACCCGCAAGAGAAACGATCATTGCTGCAGCAACCTCACTGGCTTCTCCAACAGTCGCATGGTTGATTCCTTTTTCAAAACGTGCAGAGGATTCACTACGCAAATTAAATTGTTTTGCTGTACGACGAATCGAAATTGGATCAAATAAAGCAGATTCTAGTGCAACTGTTGTTGTTTCATTCGTGATCTCTGAGTCTAACCCTCCCATGACACCAGCTAAAGCAACTGGTTCTTTGCCGTTAGTAATGACGAGATTGTCAGTTGTCAATTCCCGAGATTCTCCATCTAGTGTTACTAATGTTTCATTTTCTTTTGCACGGCGGACAAGGATCTCTTTTGATTTCAATTTTTCGTAGTCAAATGCATGTAGTGGTTGTCCGAATAAAAGCAAAATATAGTTCGTCACATCTACTACATTGTTGATTGGACGAATGCCTTCGTTCATCAAAAGATTTTGCAGCCATTGAGGACTTGGCTGGATTCTTACTCCTTCAATGATTCTGATTTGATAAGCAGGAACTGCTTCTTTATCTTCAACTTCCACTTGAATTTTATCGCTAGCAGGACGTGAGGATTCTACCAGCTTTTCGTCATCGAATGTAGGAGTCTGATGATAAATTGCCCCAACTTCATAAGCTACGCCACGCATTGACAATGCATCCGCACGATTCGGTGTGATAGATAATTCAATAATCGAATCATCCATATCCAAATAAGGAAAAACTGGATCGCCATTTACAGCTTCTTGTGGCATATAATAGATACCTTCAGCGTATTCTTTCGGTATAACACTATCTGAATAGCCAATTTCTTGTAATGAGCAAATCATGCCATTTGATACTTGGCCACGCATTTTTCCTTTTTTGATTTTTACATTACCAGCGATACGTGAGTTAGGAAGTGCAACAATCACTTTGATTCCAACCTTCACATTAGGCGCTCCACAAACGATTTGAGACAGTTCGTCTTCGCCAATATCGACTTGACAAATAGAAAGGTGATCAGAATCTGGATGTGGTACGCATTCCTTGACTTCGCCGACAACGATTTTTTTCAAGCCTTCTTCTGGAACCGTTACTCCCTCGACTTCGATTCCTGTCACAGACATTTTATCCGCTAATTCTTTTGGTGTTACATTCGATAAATCCACATAACGATTGAGCCATTTATATGAAACTAACATCTTCTTACTCCCCCTTGAACTGACTTAAGAAACGTAAGTCATTTTGATAGAAATTACGGATATCATT
Organism: Enterococcus sp. FR204; assembly: GCF_031143325.1. Classification (NCBI taxonomy): domain Bacteria; kingdom Bacillati; phylum Bacillota; class Bacilli; order Lactobacillales; family Enterococcaceae; genus Enterococcus; species Enterococcus sp. FR204. The sequence continues at coordinate 20,275 of NZ_JAKZIW010000001.1, forward strand.
CACTCCATACCGCAACATAGCTACGCGGTCTGGTCCAAGGCCGAAAGCAAAGCCTGAATATTCTTCTGGATCGATTCCTGACATCTTCAACACATTCGGGTGCACCATGCCAGCTCCTAAAATCTCGATCCAGCCAGTGTATTTACATACGTTACAACCGGCACCCCCACATTTGAAACAGCTGACATCTACTTCTACTGATGGCTCCGTAAATGGGAAATAACTTGGACGCAAACGGATTTCACGATCTTCCCCAAACATTTTTTTCATTACGACTTCTAATGTTCCTTTAAGGTCGCCCATCGTGATGTTTTTATCAACAACTAGCCCTTCAATTTGATGGAACTGATGGCTGTGGGTCGCATCATCTGTATCTCTGCGGAAAACTTTTCCTGGCGAGATCATTCGTAGAGCACCCTTAGAGAAATCATGTTTTTCCATTGTCCGTGCTTGGACTGGTGAAGTATGTGTCCGAATGAGTATCTCGTCTGAAATATAGAAAGTATCTTGCATGTCCCGTGCTGGATGATCTTTTGGCAGATTCATCCGTTCGAAATTGTAATGATCAGATTCTACTTCATATCCTTCTACGATCTGATAGCCCATACCCACAAAAATATCTTCAATTTCTTCCATGATTTGTGTCACGATATGACGTGTACCATGTTTTACTTTTCTACCAGGTAGTGTCACGTCTATTGTTTCTTTTGCCAAAGCTGCATTTAACGCTTCTTCTTCTAATACTTGTTTTTTTCGCTCGATCTCTTCTGTCAAAAGATCTCGGATCTCATTTGCGAAACTTCCGACTTTTGGTCGCTCTTCTGGACTTAGATCTTTCATCCCACGTAATACTTCTGTGATCGGTCCTTTTTTTCCTAACGTTTCAACACGTATTTGATTTAATTCATTTAAATCTTGTGCCGCTGTGATTTTGACGAGCGTTGCTTCTTTCAAGCTCTCTAATTGTGCTTGTAGAGACATGTGCTTGTTCCTCCTTTAAATTCCAAATACAAAACAAAAAGACCTCATTCCTGTTAAGGAACGAGGTCTTCGCGTTACCATCCTAATTTGCGGATAAATGACTTACGCCGCACTCTTACTTCGTTAACGACAATTGCCGGTCTGATTTTATCAGACGAACTCGGAAAGTGAACTTCATTTTTCAAACACAGGATCTGCTTTCAGTCTGCGACAGATCTCCCTGAACTGGTTTAGCCAAACTACTCTTTTTCGTCATCGTTCTTTACTTATTCGTATGGACTATAGTTTACAAGATTTTTTTTACAAAATCAACCGCATTCTTCCTCTGTGACCCATTTTTCGCTCCAAACTTGTATTTGACGCATCGCTTTTTGCAAGTCTGCTCCTTTTTCAGTCAAGAGATATTCTGAACGGCTCTTTTCGCTACAGGCAAAGTTTCGAGTGACTATTCCTTCTTTTTCTAATTCCTTCAAGCGTTCGACTAATACTCGATCACTGACCATCGGGATTTTTGCCGCAAGCTCAACAAAGCGTTGCGGACCGTTTTCGAGTAGTACATCGATAATCAATCCGTTCCATTTTTTTCCTAAAATAGAGAATGTTTTTTCAAATTTAGGGCATAAAACGAATTCTGTCTGTGTTAGCTCCATCATACTCACCTCTTCCCAGAGTATAGCATAATCCTTACAAAACATAAGTCAAGTTTGCTCAATTATAATTATTTGTTAATGTTTATAATTTGTTTCACTCGAAGCAAAATTAGGAAAACATTTTCTACTGGCTTATTCAAAGCTTCTGACATTGCTTGTTGGTAAAGTCTTAGCTGTCCTTGATATTTTTGGACGATTGCATCTATTTCTGCTGGATTATCCGGATGTAAAATAAAATCTGTTTTAAAATCATAGATATTGAGATGATCTTTTTCTTCTAGGTATCCATCGACGATTCCGTGGATTAATAGTTCATCTTCTTGATTTGGATAGTCTTGAAATACTTCGTCAGCAGGAAGCAGCATGGAAAAAGGTTGTTCTCGTTTTACGTTTTCTTTGTTGGCAATCAGCTGTTGACCAAGTTCTGTTTGAAAGAACCATATAATAGAAGAAACATCTACTTTTTTCGCGACTTTTTCGTCTACTAACCGTTTCCTTACCAATTCCTGTAATTTTTGATGGATACTCTCTGTAGTTGGCATCTCTAATGGCAGTAATTGTAACAAAGCATGCGTAGCAGTTCCAACAGCAGCTGCTGACACTTGCCGATCTTTTTGCAAAAATTTTGGTTCTGCTAGTTGTTCTTGCGTATAACGAAATTGACGGGATGCTGCTTTGTTCTGACTGCTTTCCAGAGTCAAACGTGATTCTTGTGTATCATCTGGATCTTCGAATAATCGTTTGATTTCAGATACAGATTGATAACTTGTGGTTTGTGAAGAAGCTTGATAAGGATATTCATATGCCAGACGTTTTTGTAACGAATCTGCTAATAAAGTTTCATCTTCTTTCATCTGCTGATCTAAGTTAACCAGTTCTTTTTCAGCAAGCAACTGTCTTTGTTCAATGATCGATTGCTGATTCATCCATGAAATAGAAAACTGTGCATTTGAATGTTGAAGAAGAGAAGTCGAAATTTCTTCCTCTAAGTATTTCTGCATTTCAGGATGACGGATCAATCCGTAACCAATCCAATTCATCAAGCTGCTTCTGCCCTTCAAACGTAGCGCAGGATCAAAAACCAACTCCTCATGATCAGCTGCTTCAGACCACGTTTGGATCATTTGCTCTTTATTTTTATAGGAACCGACAATGAAAAGCTTTTGTTCTGCCCGAGTCAATCCTACATACAATTTACGCATTTCTTCCGACAACAATTTGTTTTGCTTTGCCAATTTGATGGCTTGAAACGGTAACGTATCATATAACACTCGTGTTTCAGGATCCATATAGCGAATTCCTGCTCCAAGTTTTTCTTCAAAAGCATACCGATTGCGCAAGTCTTGTAAGTTGAACTCCTTTGTCATATCTAACAAAAATACAACTGGGAATTCCAAGCCTTTACTTGCATGGATCGTCATAACGCGAACAGCATTATCTTCTATTGAAATGACTGGTTCTGCTAAGTCTTTATCTTTTTCTTGCATTTTTTCAATGAAACGCACGAACTGGTATAATCCTCTGAAAGAACTTTGCTCGTAAGCTTTGGCACGATCAACCAATGCATAAAGATTGGCTTGTCTCTGTGCCCCTGCTGGCAGACCGACCACATACTCTAGATATCCCGTCTCATAATAGATATCCCATAACAAGTCAGTGATCGAAGAACGGCGAGCAAGTTCTCGCCAATGCTCTAGTTGCTTGCCAAAATGTTCCAGCTTAGCTGCTAATTCATCTTCGTTTGATGCTTGATAAGCAAGCACAGCATCATAGTAAGTATGTGCACGGTCAGCTAATCGAATGCTGGCTAATTCTGGTTCAATCAGACCCACGATCGGTGAGCGCAATACAGCCGCAAGCGGAATATCTTGATAGGGATTATCGATTAATTGTAGCAGCGAGATCATCGTGCGAATTTCTGTCGCTTGAAAATAGTTTTGAGCATCATTCATCTCTAATGGAATATCCAATGTTTTGAAAATCTCTAAAATCGTTAAGTTGTTCTTCTTTGTAGGTGTCAAGAGAACAATGTCTTTGTACTCTATCGGACGACTTTTTTTTGATTTTTTATCATAAATCATAAAGGAGGAATCAATTAATTGACGAATTTTTAGTCCTGTCATAAAAAGTTCGCCTTCTGTTTTGTCTTCCAGTATATCATCCGTCGGAATCTCAATCTCTGATTCTTCCTGTTCTTTTTCATAGATCATGATTTCCGGCTCAAACTGTTCATTCTCTGGAAAGTCTGAAAATCCTTGGATCAGTTTGGCTGCTTCGTCATAATTGATTTGACCCACTGCTGGATCCATTAGTTGTTCAAAAATAAGATTCGTAAAAGAAAGGACTTCTTTTCTAGAGCGGAAGTTCTCAGCCAAAACGATTCGACGTCCGCCTTCTTTCTTTGAGAAATTCTCGTATTTCCCGATAAATAAACTAGGATCTGCTAAACGGAAAGAATAGATGGATTGTTTGACATCCCCAACCATGAACATATTTCCTTTTGTATCATCAGGTTCTCTTAGCCAGTATAAAATGGCTTCTTGTAATTGGTTCACGTCTTGATATTCATCTACCATTACTTCTTTGAATTTTTTTCGATAATGTTTTGAAGCTTCACTTGGCAGCCATGCATCTTTCGTTTTTTCTGTGAGAATCTGCAACGCTAAATGTTCCAGATCATTGAAATCCAGCACACCTTTTTCCCGTTTACGCATACTGAAACCGTCCATGAAGCTTTGCGTGACTTTTGTCATTTCTTCGACTAACGGTAGTGCTTTGTCCGTTAATTCTTCCATTTGGCTTGGGGAAACAGGAAAATAACTTTTACTTATCTGCTGAATCAGTTTTTTTGCTTTATCCCTCATGCCCTTGACTTCATTGGAAATTTCTTTCAATTCTGCTTTCCGACTGCTCTTAAAAGTTGAAAAAGTTAGTTGTTCCAAACCAGCATAAGCTTCTTCTAACCGATCTTGCGAGAACGCTTCATAGATATTCTTGATCTGCTGTTGTTCTCCAGCTACTTGCTCATGCATTTTTTCTAATCCTTCACCTTGTGCTAACTGAGTCATCTGTTCATATAACTGTACACATTGGTATATATCTGACAAAACTAAAGGACGGATTTGTTCTTGATATAATCGAGATTTCGCTAGCCCCTCAGGCAAACGATAATTATCGCTTAACTGTTCTAGCCATTTTTGGGGGTCAGGGTTGGCACGGGCAAACTCATAAAGAGAAAACACCAGATTCGTCAAGCCGTCATCTGAACGATCATTAGAAAAATTCATTGTTAATTGGAAAAATCGTTCATCATTTTCTGCATAAAGTGCTTCTCTCAGCTCGTTCCACACATCCTCCTTCATCAAGATCGTTTCTGTTTCATCTGTTAACATGCGAAAGACTGGATCAATATCAATTAAGTAATAATAACGTCGAATAACTGTCAGGCAAAAAGCATGTAAGGTTGAGATATTCGCTGTGGACAATAAAACTAACTGCTTAGTAAAATGCTGTCTACGTACAGGGTCACTTTCGCTATTGACGGCTTCTTGTAATGCCTCTTGAATTCTTTCTTTCATTTCTCTTGCGGCAGCTTCAGTAAATGTCACAATCAATAATTCATCGATATCAAAACCCATTTTTAGTTTTTCAATCACTCTTCGAACAAGCACTGTAGTTTTACCTGATCCGGCAGACGCAGAGACTAATAGATTATCTCCTTGATCAAAAATCGCTTGCCACTGATCATCTGTGAATCGTTCATTTTGCGGTTTTAAAGGAATTTGATTCACTCTTCTTCACTCCTTTTCAATATTCTACGCAGTGCTTCTTCCTTATCTATTTTCTCCAGACGGTGGTAATTATTTTCTTTCAGCATCACATCAAACGTACAGATGCTTCTGAATGGACAAAATTCGCAGGCAATCCGCTGTTTATCTTTATAAGCTGGATTTAGTTTGATTTCTCCGGAAGTAATCGCATCTCCAGCTAACCGCATATTTTCCCGATTATGCGCCATGAATAGTTGCAGTTCTTCTTCCGTGAAAAATTTGTCTTTACTGAAACTACCTTTTTGGTATTCATCTTTCGCATTTTTTTTCACTGGATAGATCAGTGATTGTTCTTTTGCTTCCAGTGAATGATCTAGTACTTCTAAAAGAGCGGGATCATCGACAAAAACGCCATCATAACTAAATTTTTTCAATGTATTCTTCTCTACATCATCTGTCTCCGTCAATACAGGATTATGAACATGTAAATAATATGATCCTGCTGGTTTAACAGTCGCCTTTCCTGTCAAACGCACTGCATCCATCAATGCTACGTCCAGGTACGTCAATAATTGCATAGCCATGCCATAATAAGCTTCTGTGACATCGAATGAACGTCCGCTAGATTTATAATCAACGACGCTTAGCCAAGTATCTTCTTGTTCAGAAGCTACATCGATTCGATCGATTTTCCCTCGAACATGGAGTTTTCCACCATTACTCAACGGTAATTCCAGACCTGTGATACCTTTTGCTCCAGCAATCTGACCAAATAGAATCTCTGTCTGAAGAGGATGCATGCCTGTATTTTTGCTCTGTTTTTGCAAAGCCCATGCCACTTTTTGAATCGTCTGTCCTAACTGGTAGCGGATATAGTTCATTCTTGCAGAACTATCCAATATCTCAAACCGAAGTTCTCCGAATACTTCCTGCAGCACTTTTTCAGTAAAGTCTCTACGCTGCGTATCGGACATATTCACTAAGGATAATTGGTTTGAAAACAGTAGCTTGAAGAAACGATCCAATGATTCATGATAAAAATCACCAGTTGCTGCTGGAGTTAGACCATAAACAGTTCGTTCTTTCAATTTCAAACCAAATTGCATGAAGTATTTGTATTCACAATTATAAAAATTCTCCATACGTGAAATTGAAGTATAAATTTCTTTTCCATAAAGCTCTTCCGCCATTTTTTCTGGCATCGAAACAGGAACATTTAAATGTTCCTGACTTTCAAAAATCTGTAAAGCAAAATTTCGCCATGACGAATTCAGTACTAATTCTTTGAGCTTTTGCCAGTGCTTTGGTACAGGTTTCTTTTCATCTAAAGCTAATCGATAAATCCTATTGACTGTATTGATTCCGCTTCTGTAAGTCCCTACATAACAATTAGGGTTGCTTTCGATCGTCAAATGCTCTTTTCTCTCGACGGGAACAGATAAATATTCTGTGATTCTACGCAAATAAGGAGACATCTTCAGCGAACCATCTGTGTCATAGCTTTGTGCATAACTAAGATATAATCGATCTGTTCCGGAAAGAAAAACAAGATAGGCTTGGAAAGGCTCAAAAGAGATACTTTCCTTTGATGGGTCGAATAAAAACTGTCCATCTGGCAAAGCCTGATTTAATACTTCTCGTTCTTCACTGGACAACAATCCTTTTGTCTCTTTTCGGTCTGGAAACACTTGATCATTCAACCCTAATGCAAAAGTGACGGCAGCTTGATTTGGTCGAACTAATTCCAAACGATTGATTCGCACTTGGTCGATTGCGGTAGGGATTTTACCATAACTTAGATTTTCTAGACCACTCGTAATGATTTCTTGGAACAGTGACCAGTCAAAAGCCGATTCACCATAAATTACTACATATTCATCCAACAGATCAATCAGCGCTCCCCATGTCTGCTCATGGTTTCTTGCCGCTTCTAAGTTTCCTCTGTCTACTTCCTGATTACGCCAAAACAATAATTGTTGCTGTACGCCACTTTGGATCAAAAATTGATAAAAACCATTTGCGGCCTCTTGTCCTGTTTTGCTTTTCTTTATTTTTTTCAAAAATACTGGTACAGCTTTCTGAAATAATCGTCTAATCGTATTTGACTGTTCTTCCAAATACTGTACGTCTTCAATCTGTTCTGCTTCAAAATCATACGCCACAAACTGCCAGTCTTTTTCACGAGTCCAATAAGTTCCTTGATAATTGTAAGCAAGTGCTACATTTTCAGTGATGTCCAGTTTTTTCCTGAATTCATCTCGCTCTTGTTTCCATTCATCAAGTTCGGTTTCTGCTTCCGTCGACAGAAATAATTCAGTTTTGAAAAAACGCATAATATCACTTAGCCGATAAGAATAGCGGTCAAGAGCGAACAGACTGTTGATCCATTCGATCAGCGGATGATTTTCCATCATTTGTTCTTCATCGATATAAAAAGGAATTGCCATTTCTTGAAAGATCGGCTGAAGGATATTTCCATATAAAGACATATTTTTTGTCAGCACTTGGATATCACGATAACGGTAGTTTTCTTCACTGACTAGTCGTCTGATTTCAACAGCTAATTGTCGGACTTCTTCAGTTGGATTTTCAGCTTCCCACAAATGGAGATGCTCTTGTCCCCCTAATTTGTGTACTGCCGCTTTCTTTTGGCTAGATGTCTCTTCCCACATTGTTTGCAGCAGTTGAAGCTCTGTCGGACGAGTCTGCTCTGGTGCAAATCGGTCCACTAATATAGGGACTTTCCGTTCTCTTGCACTTTGAAAAAGACGGAAATAAAGCTTTCCAGTCTCATGAAAGAGCGTAAGTACTTCTGGAAGATCCGCTGTATAAGGACGATCCAGCAATAAATCGACAACCAATTGCCCCTTTTCCATCATTGCCTGCAGTAATTGATACTCTTGACCATTGATTCGAGAAAAACCACTGACAATAAATTTGACGTTGTTGAAATCTTGTGTCTGCATATAATTTGCTAGTATAGATAGTGCATCTTCATTTGTTAGTGCACGTTGAGTCAATTCGCTGTCATAAGCTGAAAAAATCAGCTTCAAGTCTTTCATTTTAAGTTGCTGGTCTTCTGCATTAGGTGAATCACCAAATAAAAGCATCAGGTCTTCTGGTTGAATATTTCCTGTACGCAATTCACTGTAGAGTTCTTGTAATTGACGAATAAACCCTCTTTTATTGATTTCTCCGCGAAAGATTGTTAATTCTTCCTCATTTTTTTCTAAAATCTGTCGCAAGATCATTGCAGATCCTGATTCTGATAATTCATTTCCTGTAAGAAGAGTTGTCTGTTGCAGCAAATACCAAGCCAGACGATAAAAACTAAATACTTGAACGTTTGTTGTGCTGAAAGCTTTTTTTCCGCTTCTTCTTCGCATCTCCGCTAAAATTTCTTGTTCCTGTTCGAATTTGCTGTAGTTGGGAACAAGGAAAAATACTTGGTTACTTGCATCCTGGTCGAGCCAAGCGGATGCTTCGTCGATCAAGACTTGACGGTGATCTTTTTTCCCGTTTCCAAGAATAAATTGTAAAGACATGCTTTTCCTCCTTCAACACATGATACGGTGCTCCTTTATTATATCAAAAAATACTGAACATTTGTTCTATATTCTTCAAATTATATCCTTTTAAGGTTCTGATATTTCTACTTTTTTAAGTATACGCAAAAAACAGGAACTGCTGCAAATAAGCAATTCCTGTCTTTATGTTCATTGATTAATGAATAGAGCCCATTAGTTTTTTGATTGGTTCTTTCACAGTAAATAGCAAGATACCACCGACGATTGCTACTGCACCGATAATACCGAAGTAGGCAGATTCTGTTCCCGGTGTGTAGAAGCGTGCAATTTGTGCATTGATTGCTTGTGAAGAAGCATCAGCTAAGAACCAAATAGCGATTGTTTGTGATTCAAATGCTCGTGGTGCTAATTTTGTTGTCACAGACAAACCAACTGGTGAAAGACACAATTCAGCAATAACCACGATGAAGAAACTTCCCAACAACCACAATGGACTTACTTTTCCACTTGTACCATAAAGCATACCCGGCAACATCAATAGCAAGTACGATAATCCTGCAAATAAAAGTCCAAGAGAGAATTTCACTACTGTAGATGGTTGACGTTCACCAAGTTTCGTCCACATCGTTACGAATACTGGTGTCAGAATAAAGATGAAAATTGGATTCAATGATTGATACCAGCTTGCTTGGATCGTTACACCAAATAGCGTAGATTGTGTACGTTCACTAGCAAATAAAGCTAAGATAGATGAACCTTGTTCTTGTAATGACCAGAAAATGATTGCTGCAAGGAATAATGGGATATAAGCCCATACTCTTGGTTTTTCTTCAGCAGTTACATCTTTTGAAGTCAGCATTTTGATAAAGTAATACAACGGTAAGATAATCCCCAATACACTGATTGTATTGACAAAAAAGTCAATTGTCAGATGACCAGTTAGTTGTGCCCCGCCGAATACTGCAGCGATAACAACAAGTGCGATGATCAAGTTACGGATGAATCCTTTACGTTCTTCAGTTGTCAAAGGATTCGGCGGTGTTGTACCCACTCCGTCTAATGTCTTGCGTCCTTGGATGATGTATTGTAATAATCCAAAGAACATCCCAATAGCAGCTAAAGAGAACCCTAAATGATAGTTATATTCTTGACCGATTGTACCAACGATTAGTGGTGCTAATAATGCCCCTAAGTTGACACCCATGTAAAAAATCGAAAATCCTGCATCTCTTCGCAAGTCAGTCTTTGAATAAAGATGTCCGACCATGCCAGAAACATTTGGTTTCAAAAAGGCGGTTCCGATAATAATCAATGCCATCGAAACAAACAATGTACTTACACCAAATGGTAAAGCCAAGACGATGTGGCCAAGCATAATGAAAACTCCACCGAAGAATACAGTGCGTTTTGCTCCTAACACTCGGTCAGATACCCATCCGCCGACGATACTAGACATGTAGATCAAAGATCCGTAGATCGACATGATAGCTAATGCTGTTGCTCGTGGTAATCCAAGTCCCCCGTTGGCAACTGTATCGTACATATAATAGATAAGTAATGCACGCATACCGTAATAACTAAATCGTTCCCACATCTCAGTGAAGAACAAAGTTGACAATCCCTTCGGCTGCCCGAAGAAGCCCTTGTCTTGCTGTTTTTCCATAATCTATACCCCAATTCTTTAAATTTTCAGAAAATATTATACATCTTTACCGAAAAATTTAACTAAAAAACTTATTTAAGAAATATAAACTAATTTTCTATAAAAACAAGTAATTTTTAATGGCAATATCATAAAAAAAAGAAGATAGAGATTTAATAATTATATATCAGCTGTTTTTTTCAAATAAGCAAAAATTCCTAAAACACAACAATGAAAGCGATAATCAAGAAAATCCTTACATAACGATTTTTCTTATTAAAATTGTTTTTTGAACTTCGCTTATTTTTTGTGAGCATATCTGTTTACTTACTTTTTGTAAGGTGCTATACTTCATTTCGTAATCAATTAAAAAAAATGCAAAACGCAAATCAAAGGAGAAATTTTATTATGACAACTTTTACTGACACTTTGAAAAACCGCCGTTCAATCTATCATCTAGGACGTAATGTTTCACTTTCTAATGAAGAATTAACAACTTTGATCAAAGAAGCAATTAAAGAAAGCCCAACTGCTTTCAATGCTCAATCAACACGCGCAGTTATCCTTTTCGGAGATGCACATGAAAAACTTTGGGAAATCACTGAAGAAGCACTTCGCCCATTGACTCCAGCAGAAGCTTTCCCAAATACACAAAACAAATTAGCTGGTTTCAAAAATGGTTATGGTACAGTATTATTCTTCAAAGATACTGATGTGGTAAAAGGTCTACAAGAACAATTTGAATTATATGCAGACAACTTCCCAGATTGGTCAGAACAATCAAACGGAATCGCAACAGCTAATACTTGGGTAGCATTAGTTGATAAAGGATTGGGCGCAAACTTGCAACATTACAACCCAGTTATTGACGAAGCAGTTGTAAAAGAATGGAATATCCCTTCAAACTGGAAACTACGTTCGCAATTAGTATTCGGTTCACCAGAAACACCGGCTGGGGAAAAAGAATACATGAACGATGCCGATCGCTTCCGCGTATTTGGATAATTTTATTTGAAATAAAAAACAGAGGTTGTGACAAACATCTTGTCGCAACCTCTGTTTTTATTCTGGATCAATCATAATATCAATCTCTGCCTCATCGTTTAAGCGTTGGGACAAAAATGGAACTAATTCTTCTAATGATGCAGAAAATTTCAGCATCGGTCCTCGCCATCCGTTTCGGAAAAAATTCATTTTTACGATTTTAGAACCTTTTGGCTGATATAATACAATTTTATTGATCTCAGAAAAAGGAACACCTTTTTTGTCAAAGCTATTCAAAACAAGTCCTTCTTCTGTGATTCCTCTACTGTCCAACAAAAAACTAATAAAAATCATTGCTGACAAGATCCCTTTTGCCAATTCATCTGCTGTAGGATGACTGATGAGTGTATACCAAATGACTAGTGACACTAAGAAGGGTATCACCAAGTAGACCCATCGATTTCGCACAGTCCGATAAATAATTTCTTTTCGAACCAGCCAAAGAAATAAAAACATCACAACAACGAATAAAAACAATAGAACCGTAAAGAATGTTACCATGACAACTCGCCTCGCTTTTTCTTCTCCAGAAAATAGGAAAAGAATACTGATTTACCTTCTCAAAGAAATTGGACTTGCAGCACGCCGCACGTCCAATTGTTTTCTTTATTCAAATGTATCATATTTTGCAACAACCATGCTTGCTTTTTCATCTAATAATTCTTGGTCCTCTGCAGCACATTGGGCAACTTTGACCACGGCGCAGTTTGTCATTTTTGATACAACTTCACCAATGACCGTTTTTGTAAAACCAATTGGTTTGCATGCATATTGTTCTCCTAAATTAATCATTTCTTCCGTCATCAAAATCCTCCTAAACTGCTGGAACTTTTCTCCACATTACCACTGCTATTTCTTTGGAGATTTAACTCATTGATTTTTATTTACAGTTAAAAATCAACCTTACAGGCATTATAGCGTACTGTTTTCGTTTTCACAATTAAAACAGCTGTTGTATTTAGAAGAATTTTTTTTAAAAAATTAAAACATATTCCTTAAAAACTAATTATTTCCTACATATTAAAATATAATACTTCCATTTCCAATAAAAATACATTTATAATAGGAAAGATAAACAGCTGAAAAGGGAGATTTCAAATGAAGAAAAAAAACGTTCAAAAAACTATTGTTTCTAGGGGGCACAGCTGCTCTTTTATTAAGCGGTACAAGTTATTACCTACATATCCATTCTCCAGAACATACAATGAACACTGCACAAAAAAGTTCAACACAAAAAACAAAAAAGACAAAAGAGAAAGCAGAAGTTTTACTAGATGTTCCATTAGAGAGCCAGTTTGATTCTCCTTCTTTAGAAAATGGCTGTGAAGTCACTTCGCTTTCTATGCTTTTATCTTTTTATGGTTATGAAACAACTAAAAACCAGTTAGCTGAGCAATTGGATTACGTCCCTGTTTTCAATGCAGATGGGACTCATGGCGATCCTAATGAAGGATTTGTTGGTGATATCAGTGGCGGAGACTGGGCTATGGGCGTCTATGTTCCCCCAGTTGCCTCCCTTGCTCAGCAAATCGTCCAAACGGATTATCACACTTCTCCAAAAACCGATGCTCAACTCGATGATATCAAAAAAGCACTATCTAAAGGAAATCCTGTCTGGACTTCTGTGACTATCAATTTTGAAGTCCCAGATGAAACTGATTTTATGACTTGGACCACAAATAATGGAGAAGTAAGAGTCACTCCTCTTGTTCATGCTTGTGTAGTCACTGGATATGACAAAGAAAATATTTATGTCAACGATCCCTATGGTGTAAAAAATCGAGCAGTACCGATCAACGATTTTTCGGCGATTTTCACTGCAATGGGTGGACAGATGCTAACTTTGGAGAAAATCTAGTAATTCAAATAAAAATCCCTTATACTCAAGATACCAAACCTTTGAAGGGAGCGTAGATAATGGAAAAATTCACACATAAAAAAATGGATCCAAATGAAATTCCGATTATTTTTGTCCGTGACTGCAAGGGAAATGTTCAAGGTAAAGTCTCTATTAATGAGTGGAACGAGCGTCGCAGACCTGCTACCCTCAATGAACTGGAAATCAAATTGTATCGTCAATCTCTTGTTTATTACGCAGATCAAGAGTACGAGAAAGCCACCGATTTATTGAAATTTCTGATTGCTCGAACAGAGTATACTCGCTTTGAATATATTGAACGTTTAGCAAACATTTATCATATTATGAATGAACCTGTCAAAGAATATCAGTTACTGGACACCGTCTTGTCAGTAGCAGAACTGATTGCCCTTCCTGCTGGATTAGAAAAGAAACTAGTACGCCGCCTTTTACGAGTAAAGCAACAACTATCCGATCAAGAAAAATAACTTGCGTTTTTTTAGGAAAGTGCTATGATTATTTTGTTGAATAAATGGGATGTAGCCAAACTGGTAAGGCACTTGACTCTGAATCAAGCAATTGTAGGTTCGAACCCTGCCATCCCAATTTGATGTGCTTGCTGAAAAAATGAACCCCCTGTAAAAGAACAATCTTTTTGCAGGAGGATTATTGTATTATTTTTACTACTTCTATTTAGTTTACATAATTAAATTATGAATAATAAAATCGGGCGTATTCTTAATACAAAAACTGATTTACCCAATGCTTTCTCTGGAACTTTTTCTCTAGGAACTTCCTCATACGTTTCTATGTGTGCTCCTTTATTGCTGATTTTCAAATAATGATTTTCTTTTAACACAGAAAGACCATTAAATTCAACCGTTCGTTCTTTCCCATTGGCATCAGCAGCTTTCTGCACATACCTTGCTGTACCATATTCATTTACTTCCTCTGGTTTTTGTGTCTTTACATAGACCTCTCCTTTTTCAACTAATGGATTTAGCTGATCAAGTATACCAGGGATTTCTCCATAACTTCCTTCAGTATAATATTTCAGTCCAAATAGCAAAATACCACTAATCGCCGCCAGTCCAATCAAATATTTAATCACTTTCATCTTTCTACCTCCTTGTTATATATTCAGTATATGGGTCAGTTAAAGAAATTCCATCCGTCCCAAGTTGGAGATTTTTCTCCTACTTTAGAAGCGAGAATCGAGTGTTTTTTTAGTAAAAATGATCGTTATTTGATATTATTGACGTGTGGATAAATCAGTTTTTCTCGTTTTGTCCATGTAAAAAATCATGTTGATAGCAAAGGATGTGTTCAAAATGAATCAAGAAGAATTATTTCAAAAAGTCAAGGAAATGATTAAGAACGGCAATTTCGATGGCGCAAAACGATTTATCGAAGAACATAAAGAACAATTAGGACCTTATAAAGAGAAAGCCCAAAATCTTTTAAAAGATGTAAATATCGACAGTGTCAAAAACAAATTTAAAAATCTATTCAAATAAGTAAAACTTTCACTTTTGTAAAATCAAAGGAGGACAATGCTGCTGCATCGTCCTCCTTTGGTTCTTTTCTGAATACTTCATACTAAAATAAACGTGTCGGATCGTAATGATAAGTCACATTGCCGTTCAGTGAGGCTTTTCCCACCACATATTTACGATTCTCCAACTTCAGCCACGCTTCTCGAAAAGCCATTAATTCTTCTCTTTTTACATCAATCTTTTCGATTTTTCCATCGATCAAATCTTGAATAAGTTGTTCATATGGATTCATTTTTTTCCTCCATCTGCTATCTGCTGTCAATCAATAAGTTGTAAAAATAGGTTCATATGCTTTTTTGGTATCTAGATCTTCTCTGACTTTGACTGTCGTATAAATAATTTTTTCTACTGGGATACTATAATAACTTCCTTCACCATTATTGAATCGGTGAACGTCTTTCTTTGCTAAAATACCATTTATTTTATTCGTCAGTACACGTTGTTCGACACTGTTACTTACAACATAGTAAATCACCCGAATATTATTGATTAAATGCAAATCGATTTCTAACACTACATGATCCATGAAAATCCCACTCCTTCTTTCACTTTGATTATAGCAAGTTTCTCCTCTAATTTCAAAATCGATACAGATTTTACCGGATAAATCCACAAAACTGCTTGCGCCATTTCGCACAAAGTGTTATTTTGTATCATGGACTTTATTTATTGGAGGCAATAGTATGATCGCGATCGGTCAATTTGTTTTTTATATTCCTTTTTTTACTATGATAAGCATTCTTTTCTATTACATAAAATGGACAAAAAAAAGTTTTCAGTTTTACTGGCCTCTTTACCTGCTGTATATTTTACTTATCAAATTTTTTCTTTTAGGCATTGGGAAACAACGTCTGTATTAATAACACACATCATCGAATTGACGCTTTCAGTAATTTTTCTTATTATTTGGATCTATTTTTTATATAAGAATCAGAATTGAATCCCTCGCATGTTTAAAAAGAAAACGATTAAAGATGCAGCAAATTTCTGCCGATCTTTAATCGTTTTTTCTATTCTGTTATACCAAAAAAATGTTTGAATCGGTGAAGGATCGTTCCTTGTTTTAATTCTATAAATTCTTGTGCGATCGGGTACTTTTCTTCCAAATTTTCTTTGTTCTTTTCGATCAGGCTTTTCGCTTCTTCATATTTTTTATCTGCACATAGTGCTTTTACTTCCTGTAATACTTTTCCTGCTTCCATTTGCCTCACCCTCTTGCCATTTTATTGCTTTAAGTTTTATTTAAGTTATACGCATTATTCTAGTTTCATCCCAAATAACCTTTTTTCATTTTTACTCCTCGAACTAATCAGTTTTCTAAAGGCTGATTGGTTCGTCTTTTTTATTTTTCCTCCATTTCATTCTGCTCTTCTGTTAATTTATCTAATGCTTTGATTGATGCTGCGGCTCTTGCATAATCATAGCTGTATAATTCCATAAATTTATCAGGCAGAACAAACCACGCTGGATGATAACCGTTAGCTATGACAGGGAATCCTTTATCTTGTTGGTTATCTCCATCCCATCTCAGAGCAACACCTTTTTTTCCTTTCCACTTTACTAAAGCGATCGAGTATCCCTTTTTTGTTTGTGTGCCGTCTTCAATAATTGCTAAAATTTCTATTTTTTCTTTTGGCGCACGGACTTCTTGAGGACGAACCATTTTCTATTCCTCCCTTATCTCATTACTTCACGACCAACACACTGCAAGGGGCATGTGATACGACATAAGAAGCGGTCGATCCAACTAATGCTTGTTGTATAGCACCTTTTCCTGTCGCTCCCATAACGATCAAATCAATATTTTCTTGTCCAGGGATGACATTGGCAATCAAATTTCTTGGATCTCCAGTTTCAACTATTGCGTGGATCTCAGCAATGCCGAACTCTTTGGCATCATTGATTTTTTTCAGCATGGCTACTTCTGTTCTTTGTTTTTCATCTGCATAGATTTTTGAAAAGGCATAGGCACTATGGGTCAGCTCAACTTTGTTGATGATTGACACGATAAATAAGTGGGCTTCATTGTCCTTTGCTAAGTCAAGGGCTTCAGCGAACGCTTTGATCGATTGTCTTGATCCGTCAACTGCTACCATGATGTTCTGGTATCTTTTACTCATTGGAACCGCCTCCTTTTTCTTTTATTGTAACATCTCAAGCAAAAATACAAAAAATATACGCAATATGTAAATAAAATGATGAACAAAAGCAATTTCTTTCAAGTTATTTATACATTTCTTTTCTCATCAGAACACCTGTTCTAATCCCATTATTTCTGCATTATGTGAAATTCCTCATCATTTTTCACATCGAGCGAACATCATTCTGTTACAAAAAACGTGGATTTGTCATAAATTGTCATGCTTCTTTTACCTATGAAATATTTTCACGTGTTAAAGTATTCCTCGTTGAACACAACAAATAAAACTTTTTAACGAATAAAGGAGATTTTTCATGACATCACTTAAAACTTTACTTTTTGGAACAACTTTGGCTGCCGGCGCTGCATTCTTCATGGGAACGACTGCTCATGCGGACGAAGCTTATACCGTTCAATCAGGTGATACTCTATCAACGATTTTTCAAAAATACGTTGGTGATAACTCCTTGATCAATGCCATTGCAGAATC
Source organism: Enterococcus sp. FR204 (assembly GCF_031143325.1). Lineage (NCBI taxonomy): Bacteria > Bacillati > Bacillota > Bacilli > Lactobacillales > Enterococcaceae > Enterococcus > Enterococcus sp. FR204. The sequence continues at coordinate 37,933 of NZ_JAKZIW010000001.1, forward strand.
AAATTCAATTTCTGATATTAACCTGATTTACTCAGGACAACAATTAACAATCCCAACAGAAGGCTCTGCACAAGCAGCTGCTGAACCTCAAGCAGCCGTTCAAGAAGCACCAGTCCAAGCTGAACCTGTTCAAGCTGAACAACCTGTTGTACAAGAAACGGTTCAAACGGAAACACAAGCAGCGCCTGTTGCTGTAACACAAGCTGCTCCTGCTGTAACAGAAACTACTGCTACTCCAGCAAGCACAAGCTCTGCAAAAGAATGGATCGCACAAAAAGAATCAAGCGGTTCTTACACAGCAACGAACGGACGTTACATCGGACGTTACCAATTAGATTCTTCTTACTTAAATGGTGACTACTCTGCTGCAAACCAAGAAAGAGTAGCAGAACAATATGTTACTTCACGTTATGGTTCTTGGGAAGCGGCGAAAGCATTCTGGGAAGCAAACGGTTGGTACTAAGATTCATTATTTGAACGTTTAAACACATTCAAAATATAGTAAGAGGTCATGCGATTTATTCTTTCGCATGACCTCTTTTTGAGTTTAAGTTTAGTCTTTATTCCTTAACTATCGTTTGCCAGTATTTCTTGTATCAGAATCTATAAATCTACTATTTGAATCAATCTATTAGGTTTTAAACTGTCCCACCTTCACACAAATTTTTTTTGATTTATTTGAATCTGGTTCCGTTGTTTAAAATTTTTCCTATATTCTTTTAGATAATATGTTATTTTCTTTCTCATCGCTCCAGGTGTACCTTCTCTTTATAAAAAAAGATATCAACAGAGAAACTCCGTCGATATCTTTTTTCCTTCTCAAAAAAACAAATTATGCGGCTAAGAAGACTCGAACTTCCACGAGGTCACCCTCACTAGCGCCTGAAGCTAGCGCGTCTGCCAATTCCGCCATAGCCGCATCACATCTTTTAGTTTAGGATTACATGTGTTTTTTGTCAAGAACATATTTTTGTTCTTTTTCATTTCTGTACGCCCTCCCTTATGTCATCTACACAAATAATTCATCCGAGCAACTCCATCATCTATTGAGGGTTGGTGAAAAAACCTGTTTTATCCATATGATCGATTTCAATGTTAAACGAACGACTCTGGGATTAGTAACTATTTTATTTTTTTTCTTCATTTCTTTTTTCCTCTTTTTCTCGATTCAGCTATCTTCTTTCATTTGGATATTGATTATTTCTTCTGTTGGTTACTATCCTTCTGGAATTCTAGACGCTGAAGTAATTCACGTTTTCTTTCTTCTAGAGATCATAAGTAACGAATAAACGAACTTCAAATAATTTTTTTATTGTAATTCATATTTGTATTGTTCGATGATTCTTAATACGATATGACACAATAAATAAAAATAGGCATGGCTATTTACAACAATAGTGCTATAGTAGAAAACAAATGAATAAGGTTACTTAAAGAGGTGAATACGATGAAACTGATCAAACTATGGGAAGCAGATTTAAAGAAAGCTTATCAGCTACAAACTAGCTTTGGACCAAATGAGAATGGATTTATCAACAATGCTTATGGCTATACATTTGCTGAATTTTTAGATTATGTAAAAAAATGCGAAAAAACGTCTTTAGGAATCGATCTTCCTGAGAGTTACGTTCCCGCAACCGTCTTTATTTTAGAAAGTGATGAACATGAGTATGTAGGAATTTTTAATTTGCGCCATAAACTGAACGAAACATTAAGAAACGGCGCTGGCCATATTGGTTACGGCATCTCCCCTAATTATCGTAAAAAAGGATATGCCACACAAGGATTAGCATTAGTACTACAAGAGGAAAAAAAAATCGGCATTGATGAGGCACTTTTGTCTGTAAATAAAAAAAATCTTGGCAGCCTTAAAGCACAACAAAAAAATGGGGCTGCGATTTATCGTGAAGATGAGAAAGAATACTATACGAAAATCAAACTGATGTAAAAAAGAAGGATTCCAAAAGGAAAGGGATTTGAATGTCCTTTATCAATAGAACACATTTATTTAATTAACTTATAATATAGCAGACAAAATTTTATAAACAAAGAAACCTTTTATCTCTTTTCTTCTAGAAAGGATAAAAGGCTTTTTTGTTTTTCCTATTTGCTTCTCATAGCTAGTCAGCCAAGATTTCTATCGTATCCCCAACGCAATCCGTGCATAACGGCTCATCTTATCTGTCGTCCATGCTGGATACCAGACTAGTTTGACTTCTGCTTTCGTTACTTCTGGCACTTCTTTTAATGCGTCATGGATAGATTCTGTTAAAATATCTGCTAATGGACAGCCCATAGTTGTTAGAGTCATCTTAATGACTGTTTCTCCATTTTCAGGATTGAATTCTATATCATAAATCAAGCCTAAATTGACGATGTCGATTCCTAATTCAGGATCAATCACCATTTCCAGGGCAGCAAGAATACGTTCTTTGATTAGTTCTATTTCTTGTCCAGACCGTTCTTGGTTTGCTTCGCTCATCGTACGACACTCCTTAACACGATTTTTATTTATCATACTCTTTTTTTAGCTGCTTGTAAATGAGAATTTAGAAGGAAGATTCTCGTTTAAATTTATAAAAATGTTCTTATTAGATGTAATAGATTAAATTTATTCTAAAATAAACCTGATTCCTCATTTTTTTTGTGAACGATTTTTTATTTCTGGCAATACGCCAGTTGTTCGATACATTTTTTGTTCGTTTTCATTTGCAAACCGGCCAAATACTGAATGAGTTGGTAAAATATTGATAAATGCATCGTCGTCGATTTCATGAACGATCTGATCAAGATCATACAATTCGTAGCGGGTGATGACCATCATGATCATGTTCCCTTGTTTTTTTGAATAGCCACCGACAGACGGCAGTAATGTCATTCCACGTACCATCCGTTTTGCTAGTTCTTCTGTTACCTCTTCTGGCTTGACGGTAACGATCATTGCTGTTACTTTTTGATGACTCGTGTGGATGGCATCAATTACTTGAGTCATTGCATAAATGGAAATAATCGTATACAAGGCACTTTCCCAGTTAAAGAAGAAGCCTGCGATGACTACAATGATACCATTTAGAATCAGCATGTAGTTTCCGACTGTTTTTCCAGTTGTTTGTGAAAGTACAAGAGAGATGATATCCATCCCACCAGTTGTAAAGCCCATTTTTAAAGATAATCCTACGCCAAGACCTAATAAAACACCGCCTACTAGGGCATTCATCAAAATATTATCAGTGATCTGTCCGACTGGAAGCAGCATCGTCATCACCGATACACATACAACATTCACAAAACTAAGGATCGTTGCTCGTTTTCCTACTTTGAGAAACCCTAATACAAACACAGGGATATTCAAAAGAAAAATAAATGTTCCTGTGTCTATCTTGATATGAAACCATTCATATAAAAGCGAGGAAATGATTTGAGCGATCCCATTCATCCCTGCAGAAAAGACATTGGCTGGAATCAAAAAGTAATTTAAAGCGACCGCAGCGGTCAATCCGGTTATCAAAATAACCACTATTTTCTTTAATCTTTCATTTTTATGATACGCAGTCATAATTTTACTCACAAGCACCTCTCCCCTACTTTGGTATTCCAAATGTAAGAATAACAGTTTATCTATTAAAATAAAATACTTCGAACTCAAATGAGAAGAATTTTAGCAAACAGGTAAGAATCTGCCCTAATCCTATGATAAGATAGATGTATGGTAAATATTTATATGTATATCAGGAGGGTTCCTATGGCAAAAGATGCTAGCTTCGACATTGTATCAGAAGTCAATACAGAAGAAGTAAAAAATGCGATTCAGCAAACAACAAAAGAATTGTCCAATCGCTTTGACTTCAAGGATTCTACAGTAGAAATCAAATTAGAGAACAGCAATCTAGTTGTATTGAGCGATGATGATTTCAAAATCGAACAGATCAAAGATGTATTATTTGGTAAGCTGATCAAAAGAAATGTGCCAATCAAAAATATCCATTTTTCCGAATCAGAACACGCTCTAGGTGGCAAAGCTCGACAAACTGCCGATTTGGTCAACGGAATCGATCGTGAAAACGCGAAGAAAATCACTACAGCTATCAAAAATGAAAAACTGAAAGTAAAAGCACAAATCCAAGAAGATCAGATTAGAGTGACAGGTAAGAACCGTGATGATCTACAAACTGTGATTGCTTTATTACGTAAACTTGACTTACCAATCGAGTTGCAATTCACTAACTATCGTTAATCAAAAAACGAGGCTGACGTCTGTCATTCCTCGTTTTTTTGATTTACTGCTTCTTTTGATAACCAAAAACGCTGTATTCCTTCTTCCAATTCCCCAACATTTCGTACTTCTCTTGCTGTTTGCCAATGTTGTGGGAATAAACGTCGATAAGAAAAACTAGAAAATCGTTGATCTGCCAATACAACGATTCCTTGATCCGCCATGCCACGAATCACTCGACCACCAGCTTGCAAGACTTTGTTCATTCCAGGAAGCTGATAAGCGTAAGCAAATCCAAGGTGTTCCTTCTCATCATAATATGATTTGATCAGTTCCTGCTCATGATTCATCTGCGGCAAACCTACACCTACGATCATACTGCCGATCAATCGGTCCCCTCTCAAATCGATTCCTTCTGAAAAAATCCCGCCAAGTACGCAAAATCCAATCAATGTTTCAGCGGGATTTGTTTGAAATTTTGTTAAAAATCTTTCGCGTTCTTCCTCATTCATGTCCGTTTCTTGGATTAGCACATTGCTGTCGGGATATTGCTGTCTGAATGCTTCCACCGCGAGATCTAAATATTGATAAGAAGGAAAGAAAAAGAAATAATTCCCGACCTTTCCATCAGCAAAAGCATGAATCGTCTCTACTAATTTTGCCAGACTGTGTTCCCTTTTTCGATAAGTCGTCTCTAGGTAATTTGCGATGAAAACTTGCTGGTTTCCTTCTGGGAAAGGACTCGGCAGTTTGTAAGCCAGACTTTTTTGTCCCCCCAGTGTTTCCTGATAATAAGAGAGTGGTGAAAAACTAGCAGAAAAAAGAATACTGCTTTTTCCTTTATCCAACGACTGCTCAAGAAACAAGCTTGGATCAATACAAAACTCTTTTACTATCAGATCGCGATACGTTTTTTCGACTGTTGTTTCGTAGTGATCATCATAAAATTCACTGACCTTCAAAAAATGAAGCAAATCAAAATAATAAGGAAGCAATTGTTCTTGTGATGGGTGCTCAGGAAATTCTGCCAGCCATTCTTTAATTTTTTCGCTTAATTGATAACCTGCCTTTACTAAAGATTCAGCCGGTGCTTTTTGATGATGATAATCCCAATGATCTTCTTTTGCTATTTCTCGGATCGAATCAAATTCTTTTAATAGTTTGTTGAAACGGCGATGAAGTTTTTTGAATTCCTTTGGTATAGCTTCCTTACTTCGTTTCGTTTTTTCATAAGATAGTTCTGCCGAATACATCTCTCGGGAACGATTCACCAAATTATGTGCTTCGTCAATCAAAAACAGATAGTACTCGTTTTTTTCATCTTCAAAAAAACGTCTTAAATAAACAGTTGGATCAAATAAATAATTGTAATCCCCAATGATTACGTCACACCAGATACTGACATCTAATGATAGTTCGAAAGGACAAAGTGTATGCTTTCTTGCATAAGTTTCGATGACTTCACGAGTGATCTGATTCTCATGATTCAAAAGATCCCATAAACCTTCATTAATCCGATTGTAATAACCATTGGCATATGGGCACTGATCTGGATTACAGGTCGTCTCATCTAAAAAGCAGATCTTGTCTTTCGCCGTCAAAGTGACACTTTTTACTTCAGCTCCTGTATCTTTTAATGCTGTCATAGCATCTTCAGCTACTTGTCTAGTTATTGTTTTAGCCGTTAGATAAAAGATCTTTTCTCCCTCTTCTTCCCCTACAGCTTTCAAAGCGGGGAATAACGTAGAGATTGTTTTTCCTGTTCCGGTAGGTGCTTCTACAAACAATTTCTGTTTCGTACGGATCGTTTTATAAGCAGCTACCGCTAGTTCACGCTGACCTTTCCTATACTCATCATGGGGGAATTTCAAAGCCATCAAAGAGGCATTGCGTACAGTGCGCCAGTTTTCTTGAAAAACAAGCCATTCTTTATAATCTTCAGTCAGCTTTTTAAAAAAAGTTTCTAACTGCTCTCTTGTCTGATGTTCAACCTTTCTCGTGATCACTTCTTCTGCCGTCTGGAAGTAAGTCAATTGCAGATTTATTTCTTGTAAATCATGTTCTTGACTATAGATATAGGCATACACCCTTGCTTGATGAAAGAAAAGTTCCACTTGTTCTGGTTCTAAATCTTCAAATCGTGGTTCGGAGGTTTTGATTTCATCTATATAATAAATACCGTCTCTTTTGAAAATACCGTCTGCACGGCCTTCAACGATCAGGTGATATTCATCTAATTGAACTGTTGTTTTTAAAAAGACTTCTTTTTCATAGTTTTCTCCCGCATCTTTTTGGAGCTTGCGGTGGATTCTCGCTCCTTCTAATGCAGTATGGTTACTTTTTTTACGATTGTCGATACTTCCACGTCGCAAAATAAATTCTACTAAGTGCCGCACAGATATTTTTGACTGTTTGATCATTTCCACCACCTCTTTCTCTCTAAGATTACCTGAAAAAGCCTAGTTTAGCAAAAAGAGCTCTCTTTCCAAACATAAAAAAACACCCTGCTGATTAGGCAGGGATATAGGATATAGAATTTGGATTTTTGGATGAATCTAATGTAACAAGGACATATTAAAATGCTATGAAAACTTACTTTCCTTCTCTTTAGAATATCCAAATACTTTTCATATAGTCTGATAATTCAGATAAGTAAAGAGAAATAAGTACCTGTTTTTGTTTCCTAGCAATGAATGCGTTATACTAATGGATGAAAGAAGTTTTGGCTATCAAGGAGGAATGCACATGCATATCGAAAGATTAAAAACAGGAATGATTGAAGAAAACTGTTATTTGGTCTACAACGAAGAAGCACTTTTGATCATTGACCCTGGAGAAGACGCGGAACGAATCAAACAAGAAATCAAAAAAACAAACCAACAGCCGGTAGCGATTTTGCTTACCCATACCCACTACGATCATATCGGTGCAGTGGAACCTTTACGTGCGTATTATCAAATCCCAGTTTATGTCAGCCCACTAGAGCAAAAATGGCTAGGTGATCCGATTTTGAATCTTTCTGGACTCGGTAGACATGATGATATTGCTGATGTTATTGTCTCGCCTGCAGAATATGAATTTGAAATGAAAACTTATACTTTAGGAAACATGTCTTTTCGCGTCGTCCCTACCCCCGGGCACTCTATAGGAAGCGTCAGCTTTATTTTTGATGATTTTGTCGTTTCTGGCGACGCCCTGTTTAGAGGAAGTATCGGTAGAACCGATCTGTATACAGGGAATTTAGAACAATTACTTCATAGTATTCGGACCCAGCTGTTTGTTTTACCTGATGAATTTGCAGTCTATCCAGGACATGGCGATGCAACGACGATTGAACAGGAAAAAAGGACAAATCCTTTTTTCAATCGTTAAAACGACTTAGGAGGAGAATAAAATGACAGAAACTACACTTTATATCGTACGACACGGAAAAACGATGTTCAATACAATTGAACGAGTACAAGGCTGGTGTGATACACCCCTCACAAAGCAAGGACAAGAAGGCATTCATTATTTAGGTCGCGGGTTAAAAAATGTCGACTTTTCATTTGCTTATTCTAGTGACAGTGGTCGTGCGATCGAAACTGCCCGTATTATTCTAGGAGAACATTCTAAGGGAAAAGAAATTCCTTATTTTATTGAAAAAAGGATTAGAGAATGGTGTTTCGGGTCTCTTGAAGGTGGATATGACATGGAAATGTGGGGTGTGATCCCTCGTGTATTGAATTTTAAAACATATGATGAAATGTTTACCACAGAAGTTTCTTTTGAACAAATTGCTAATGCTGTATACAACTTAGATACCGCTGGGTGGGCGGAAACTTATGAAACATTGCGAGACCGTGTATGGACAGGATTTGAAGATATCGCCCATCACTGCGAAAAAAATGGTGGTGGAAATGTTTTAGTCGTATCTCATGGTTTGACGATCGCCTTTTTGCTTAATCTGATCGATCCTAAACAGCCTGTTCGTGCTGGGCTTTTAAATGGCAGCGTAACAAAGGTCACTTATGCAAACGGTCGATTTTCTATCCACGGCATCAATGATACGTCTTATATCGATAACGGGAAAACACATAGTCGCGACTCGTTTCTATAATGGGGATATTTTAATTTTTACCAGAGAATCATAAAAGGCAAAGTCTGAATGAGGGCTTTGTCTTCTTTTTTCTCTTCGTGTACTTATCTGCTTTATTTCTCAAGTTTTTCTTAATATTAAAAAACAGATTGGGTTTCTCAAAAAATAACGGTATACTATAAGATGTATCTTAATTGGGAAGGAAGGAATTTATGTTTTTTGCAAATATTATCAAAGCAGTGATTCTCGGTATTATTGAAGGAATAACGGAATGGCTGCCCATCAGTAGTACTGGTCATTTGATCCTAGCAGATGAATTCATCAAACTGGGTGCCAGTTCACAATTTATGTCGATGTTCAATGTCGTTATCCAATTAGGGGCGATCTTGGCTGTCGTCGTTCTTTATTTTCACAAGTTAAACCCATTTTCTCCAAGTAAATCAACGGTAGAAAAAAAAGATACGTGGACACTTTGGTTTAAAGTGATCGTTGCTTGCATACCAGCCATCATCATTGGTTTGCCTTTGGATGATTGGTTAGAAGCAAATTTCCACAAGTTCTTACCAGTTGCCATTGTTTTGATCGTTTACGGTATTGCCTTTATTATTGTCGAAAAACGCAACAAAAACAAAACACCTCGTTGGACTTCTCTGAATGACTTTACGTACCAAGCAGCTCTTCTTGTTGGGTTATTCCAAGTCTTGGCACTTGTTCCCGGAACATCCCGTTCTGGCGCAACGATCCTAGGAGCTATCTTGATTGGTGCTTCGCGTTTTGTCGCTACAGAGTTTTCATTTTTCTTAGGGATTCCTGTCATGTTTGGCGCAAGCGGCTTGAAGATCGTCAAATATTTAGCTGAAGGGAATTCATTCAAAATGGAAGAAACTGTTGTTCTTCTTGTAGGAACATTCGTATCTTTTGTGGTTTCCGTCTTAGCTATCAAATTCTTACTAAGCTATTTGAAGAAAAACGACTTTACCGCTTTTGGCTGGTATCGTATTATCCTTGGTATCATTTTGATTGGTTATTGGTTTATTGCAATGTAGAAAAAACCAGAACACTTCTCTTATTTGAGAAATGTTCTGGTTTTTTATTTTCTTTAATAATAATCATTATAAATAATAAAAACAACATCAAGCTTAATCACCAAATGATAACCATTATCGTTCTCATTTAGCTGTTATTATTATCAATTACATTTTTATTATGCTATCCTTGTTTTGACAAGGAGGTCTAATAACGATGACTAATCAGAAAAAAGCTTTTGCAGCAACAATCTGCTGCCTTTTATTTATGATCTTCGGTTTTATCTTCGACCGATTCTCTCTTACCATCACCCCACTTTTTTATATCAGTGCCATTATCATCGGTGGATATAAACAAACATCGGAAGGCTTGAAAGAATTGTGGAATGATCGAACACTGAATGTGGATTTATTGATGGCTTTAGCTGCTATTGGTGCCTGTTTGATCGGTAATTACTTTGAAGGAGCAATGTTGACATTCATCTTTTGTTTAAGCGGTGCATTAGAGGAATACACAACTAATAAAAGTCAAAAAGAAATTACTGCTTTGATGAATCTTCAACCACAAAAAGCCCAATTATTAAAAGAAAATGGACAAATGCAAGAAGTAGATGTTTCTCAACTAAAGGTGGATAACTTGGTATTTGTCGCTAAAGGAGCAGCTGTTCCGATAGATGGCTTTTTAGAAAGCACACAGGCAACGATCGATGAGTCTGCATTAAGCGGTGAATCTGTGCCTGTAGAAAAATATTTAGGTGATGAGATGTATGCAGGAACGCTGAATCAAGGAAATCCCATCACGATTCGAGTAACAAAAACGAGTTCCGAAACTGTCTTTGCTAAGATTATCCAATTAGTAGAAGAAGCGCAGAATACGCCAACTCAAACAGCTTCATTTATCGAACGAATCGAAAATAATTATGTAAAATTGATTTTGCTTGCTGTTCCTCTAATGATCCTTCTCCCCCACTTTTTCCTAGGTTGGAGTTGGGATGAAAGCTTTTATCGAGGAATGGTATTATTAGTTGTGGCTTCTCCTTGTGCGCTTGTCGCATCTGCTACACCAGCTTCTCTAGCTGCTCTTTCAAATTCTGCAAAAAATGGGATTTTAATCAAAGGCGGTATCCATTTAGAAAAGCTTTCTGAATTAAAAGCGATTGCCTTTGATAAAACAGGAACGCTCACTAAAGGAAAACCAGTTGTAACTGACAGCTTTTTCTTTGATGAAAAGGATTTGGCACAACAACTTCTTGTTGCTATGGAACAAAAAACGACGCATCCACTTGCTCATGCGATTTTGCAATATTTCGATTGCACAATACCTGAAGAAATCCAATACTTACCAATAGAAGAAATTACTGGTTTTGGATTACAAACTACCTATTTAGGTGCGCAATGGAAAGTTGGCAAGCACGCATATGATCCTGAGACGATGATAATCAGCAAAGAGATTGCGGAAATGATCGAACGTTTGGAAAATCAAGGCAAAACCGTGATTTATCTTTCTAAAGATCAGCAGTTAATTGCTGTTTTAGGTCTGCTAGATATTCCAAAAGCAAATACCCAACAAGTAATTTCCTACTTTAAATCCCAAAACATCCATACAAGTATGATAACCGGCGACCATTCTGGCACAGCAAAGGCCATTGCTGAACAAGTAGGGATTGAACATTACTATGCAAGCTGTACTCCGGAAGAAAAAACACAACTAGTCAAAAAAGAGAATGAACTTTACCAAGTAAATGCGATGGTTGGTGATGGAGTCAATGATGCGCCTGCTTTAGCAGCCGCTTCTTTAGGTGTCGCTATGGGGCAAGGGACAGATGCCGCTATGGATATCGCAGACATCGTCTTAATGAAAAGCGACTTAAATAAATTTGTCTACAGTCATCGGCTATCTTTAAAAATGCGGCGGATCATCAAACAAAATATTATTTTTTCGATTCTTGTTATTCTCTTGTTGATTGCTTCTAACTTCCTGCAATTTTTAAATCTACCTCTTGGAGTTGTAGGACACGAAGGAAGCACAATATTGGTTATTCTGAATGGCTTGCGTTTACTAAGACCTTTACCTGATCTTTCTGATTCTTCAAAAAAATGTAAGTCTTGTCCACTATACAAAGCGCGGCTGTCTTCTGTCAAATAAGCAAAGTGTTTTTTTATGATTTTGTTTATTTTATGAAAAAAACAGCTTATGAATAGGTCTTGAAGGATGAATTCCTACTTTTGCAACTTTCTAAAAACATGTTATGATTGTTTCGAAGAAAGTGAGGAATATATTTCATGGAAAGTTGGCTTTTTTTAGGAATTATTTTACTTGTAGCAATTTTAGCTAAAAATCAAAGTCTGATGATAGCGGCAGCTTTTGTTTTGATTATGAAGCTCATACCAGCCTCCCGTTCCTTTTTCCCTTGGCTTCAAGGCAAAGGAATCAATATTGGGGTGACGATCATCACAGCGGCTATTCTAATCCCTATCGCAACAGGAGAAATCGGTCTACGTGATCTATTAGAAGCCTTTAAATCCCCTATTGGCTGGGTAGCTGTTTTTTGCGGTGGGCTAGTGGCTGTCTTATCTTCCAAGGGTGTAGGATTGATTGCTTCTGATCCACAAATCACTGTTGCACTTGTTTTCGGCACGATTTTAGGCGTTGTCTTCTTAAGAGGAATCGCCGCCGGACCGGTCATTGCTTCTGGTATCACTTACTGTATCTTACAAGTATTTGCTTTAGGAAAATAGAACAAATTTTGTCTATTTTAGGAGATTCTTAACACCCCCAATTTACTGATCCGTGATATACTGACAACGAGGTGATACAATGTTCGAAAAATTAAAGTATTTCATAGGAACAATCGGCTGGTTTCTTCTAGCGGTACTTTTGATTCTGGGCTTAGCTTATCTATTATTTCCTGATTTGATACAAAATGTGTTTGATACTGCTTTTTGATTGACCTATTAAAACGATATAGGGGATGCTCCTGCGATGCAGGGGCTTTTTTTAATCAATGTTTTGTAATAATTTAGGCCATGCCAATGAGACTTCCTATAGAATTCGATGCTCTTTTTTCTTTTTGGCTCTTCTGCTCTTTTTTGTTATACTAGATTACAGTGGACAAAAGAAAGAATGATCGCATCCACTTCAACGAATATCAAAATGGAAGAATTAGTGCCTGTTTTCAGGTTACTTTGAAAAGAAAGGAAGACGCTTGTGGAAACTTTTGAAGGTCTTTTAATTGATACGTACGTTTTACAAGAACAGCCAATGATGCTGACTGGGATCAACTTGCAGCTTGAGGACCGTGTGATCAATGGCCTGCTTAAAGATCGCTATTTGGCAAAATATATCTTACGTTTGCCCCTAAATAAATATGTGCTGGAAGTAAGTGGCAAATGGAACCGTCGGAACCAGTTGGTCATAAAAAAAATGTTGATAAAAAATATCGATGAATACATTAAAATAATCGGTACACCAGAATAGCCTTTACTGATCAAAGGATACTGGTTATAAAATAACTGCAGTTTCTTAATAGAAAAACAAAGAACAACAGGGAATCGTATCCCTTTTCAAAAAAAACTTTGCAAACGGTTCTCTTTGTTATATAATAACTTAGTACCAAACATTCCCATTCAAACTTTGTTTAAATAGATAAATAAAAATCTAGTTTGGTTTGACGCTATTGCCTCCCACAATAGCGTCTTTTTGATTTTTTTCAGCTTGTACTATCCGTTTTTACTGAAAAAAAATCCTAATAAAAGACTGTTAAGGAAAAAAACTTGTCATGTTCATATTGCAAAGCACGCTGCCTTTAGGTATAATAATGAATGTTGAATTATGCGGTAACACGCGTAAGAACTTAAGTTATCGGAGGTGAAACTAATGCCAAACATTGAATCTGCAATCAAACGTGTTCGTACAAGCGAAAACGCTAATGTGAAAAATTCATCTCAAACAAGCGCTATGCGTACTGCAATCAAAAAATTTGAAGATGCTGTAGCTTCAGGTGCTGACAACGTAGATGCGTTATATAAAGAAGCTGTTAAAGCTATTGATATGGCTGAATCAAAAGGTCTAATCCACAAAAACAAAGCTAACCGCGACAAATCTCGTTTAAGCAAAAAAATCGCTAAATAAAAGAATCGGCTTCGGCCGATTTTTTTATTTGTCAAAAAAAGGACAAAAACAAACGACCTTCCCGCATGCTTTGCCCTCGTCTTTCTTCTTATCGATTTCTTAACAACTGCCCTGTGCGCAAAACGAATAGTTGAAAACTTAATTCTTTTTCGATTTGTCCCGTTTTGATTTGATAATCCATCTCAACTAATTGATCAAACAACTGTACCAGCAAATGTTCATCGAATTTTTTTACTTCCTGCATGGCAAGTTTTACACGATATGGATGGATTTTCAATGTTTCAGCAATATTTGCCTGCTGATAACCAATCTTTACAAGAAATTTTGTCTGTAAAAATAAACGTAATTGAGAAAGCAAAATCGCATTAATTTTGATTGTTTCTTCCCCTTGCATAACTAAATCTTCGTATAAACGCAAAGCTTGTTCCGTCTTCCCTTTTAAAATATATTGGGTCATGTCAAAAATATTATGTTCTAACGTTTTAGGAACTAATTCTTCTACTTCTCTTACCGTGATTTGCTGTTGATTTTGTCCATAAAGGACCAATTTCTGTAACTCTCTCATCATTTTGGATAAATCTAAGTCGGTCAACCTCAAGAATAAATCAATTGCACTTCGTTCCATTTTGATTGAGGAATTCTCTAAGGTATTCATCAGATATTGACGTACTTCTTTTTCATTCAACTGTTGGACATTGATGATGATTGCTGTTTTTTTCAATTGTTTCGTTACTTTTTTCCGTTCATCCAACTTTTCATATGGCGCAAAGAATACTAATACAGTCGATTCTAATGGTTCTTTCAAATAAGCCGTCAATAAATCAGTATTTTGTTCGATTCCATTGTTTACTTTTTCACCTGTTAAAAAATAAGGATTCTCTACGAATACTAACCGTTGATCTCCGAAAAACGGCAACGTCTCTGCTTCAGCTACTACCTCATCTAAACTTGCATTTTCCATGTCAAAACTTAAAAAATTTAAGTCATCTTCGCCCTCTAATTGGATTTTTTTGACAATTTCTGTCCGAATTTGATCTTGGAGAAACTTTTCTGTTCCTAAAATCAAGTAACAAGATGCAAGTTTTTCTTTACGTATTTTTTGTAACTCTGCTTGTATACTCAAATTACTCACCACTTTCAAAAATTATCCTACCATGAGCAGATGAGAATTACTAGTCTATCATTGTTTCCACTAGCCCATGAGGATGAAAAACTGGATGCCAGCGATAGGTGATCATTCCTTGTTGATCCGTTCGCCATGTTTTTATCTGATTTTCTTCTAGTGTCTCCAATACTTCGCTGTGCGGGTGACCATAACGATTATTTACTCCGCAGGATATAATCCCATGTTTTGCTTCAATATGGGAAAGAAAATCTGTGTTACTTGACGTACGGCTACTGTGATGACCTAATTTGACTACATCGGCTTTCAGATTAGGATAAATCAAAAGCAATTGTTTTTCCATTGCTTGATTCAAATCTCCTAAAAATAAAAAGCGCCTATTGTTATATTCCATCCATAGACCAATCGAATCTTCATTTCTTCCCTCTCCCTTTTCAAAAGGAGTCAATAAATAAAGATCATAATAACCGCTGATCCTGTCCCCATGTTTAATTTCAATGATCTCAGTACCATTTTTTTGAGCTTCAGATAAATGGCTTTGTAATGGCTCATTTCGTCCAGCGCCCCAACCGATATAAATTTTTTTGATAGTAAAATGCTGAGATAACGTGGGTAATTCTCCCACATGATCCGTATCGTCGTGTGTCAAGATGAGTTTATCGATTACACTTATCCCCTGACCTTTTAGATATGGAACGATATTTCTTTCAGCAGGAGGACGTATCATACCTTGCGCCCACTTTTCTCTTTCAAAGTGTAACTGACCTCCAGTATCGATCAAAATCGTTTCTTTTCGAAAAGGACTTTGCAAAAAGATACTGTCTCCTTGACCGACATCGATAAAAGCGATCGTTGAAGAAAAGCGTAAAAATGGCAAAGTCAAAAAAATAAAAGAAAAAAGACCAACATAAAACAAGTGTTTCACAGGTTGTTCTTTCAACCTATCCGTACAAATCAGTAATCCGAAAATATACATCCCAGATAGTACAAGGGGCAAACGTCCTATAATGAGAGACGACCCTGAAGAAAAATCGATTATTCGCTCAAATAAGATTAATCCCTCTTCTATCAGCAAAAGTAAAGTTTCCGGCAGCCAGCGATTGAAGAGTGTGAGAAATAACACACCAGGAAGAAAAAGAAACTTGAATACCGGTGCAATCAGTAATGTAAAAAGACTACCTAAAATAGGCCACTCATAAAAATGCCATACAATCAACGGCATCGTGATCATAGTAAACAGGACGTGAGAGGCCGTTTTTTTCAACCAATCTCCATCAAAAGAAATCAGGATAAACAAAAAACTCATGAAAAAACTAAGCTGTCCACCCGCATGAAAAAGAAATCGAGGATCAAATAGTAAAAGAAGCCAAAAGACAACTGCAAATAAGTCCATGGTGGAATAATGCTTATTCAGCAATTTGACTAGCAATCGCAATAAAAACAGCAAACTAGCACGCAAAACAGAAATAGAACTTCCTGCAATAGAAACATAACAGATAGTTAGTAGACTCAACGGAATAATACTGACGTGTAGTGGCCATCCGATACGTCGAAATAAATAATACAGCCACCCTAAATAAAATTGGATGTGTAGACCCGATAGACTGAACAGATGCAGCAAACCACTCTCCCTAAAAATTTCTTCTGATTCTCTGAATCCTGCATATTTATAGCCCCATAATAAAGAATTAATATATACACTTGTTTTTTGCGGAAATTCAGATTGGACAAAGGAGATAAAAGATCCTCTTTTTCTCTGAAGCCAGTTTCGCCAGTGATTTTGCATGGTGATCTGTTCAATCTTTTGAATTTGGAACCGTCCAGAGATTCTATGGTTCCTGAAGTAAGCTTCTTGGTCAAAACTATAAAGATTCCGCTTTTTTGCTGGAGAAATGAACTCGCCTTCAGCAGTCAATTCTATTCCCTTTCCTCGGAAGTTAAGCCATGTTTTCAATTCTGCTTCTGTGTTTACTTGATAAGAAAGCTGGAGCTTTTGTTTATTCTCTGATAACCTTCCTTCCATTGTCAAAAAATTACCATTTGCACGAATCGTATCTGTAAATACAGTAATTTGCGCAGATGTTGTTTTTTCCTCTAAAAATGAATACTCTTGTAGCCTATAAGAAATGGATACCGTTATGCTACACAAAATACACAAGTACGCGATAAAACGTCCTTCTTTTAGCGAAAACCATAAAAAAATTCCGGCAAGAAGCAAACGATAACCCCAATTGTCAGTGTAATACAACAAACAGATAATCATCGACGTAATTGCCGGAAAAATCAACCGATTTCGAAAATGCCTTTCTAAAACGCTAGACATGTTTTCCTGTTAATTCATTTTGAAGTTTTGAAAAATGCTGTGAGTCTAAAGCAACTTGGTGTACAGATACACCTAATTGTTCGATCAACGCTTGGGCATAAGGATCATTTCGATAGTCATGGAGATAATTGATCCCTTTCACACCAGCTTGCAACAAAGCCTTTGTACAGGCCAAACATGGAAAATGTGTGACATAGATTTCTGAACCTTCCGTCGGGATACCAAGTTTTGCACACTGTAGGAGTGCATTCATCTCTGCATGGATCGTTCGCAAGCAGTGTCCATCCACGACGTAACACCTTTCATCTATGCAGTGGACATCTCCACTGACTGCTCCATTATAGCCGCCAGCAATGATCCTTTTTTCTCGAACGAGTGTCGCTCCTACTTCTAAACGTGTACACGTACTACGTAAAGATAACAGTACTGCCTGAGCCATAAAGTACTGGTCCCAAGGAATGCGTTCATTATGTGACTTATCAGTAACTTTTTCTTTATTCGTATCGCATGCTTTTGAAGATTTTTCTAACATGTTTTATATTCCTCCGTTTTTTCAAGTTGATTAAAAAGTACTCATTGCTTAAACAAAATATTCTTTAAATATAACGAATCATCCTGTCTGACAAAAGATCCTACCCTTCACTGCCGAAATGAAGTCCGTCATCCATTAGCCCATTATAAAAATTCTTCGAATCCATTTGTTCAAGAAATTCCGTATAAAAATCGATACTTCACAATCATGGCGTTTTGCTACTTCTGTGAGAACAGAGATATATTCTTTGATCAACTTGTTATTCCGATATTTTTGTTTTGTCTCATCGACTGCTGGTGGCGTGATAAAGAAAGCATGATCAGAACTATAGTCTTTTTTCAGCTGAACTATCATCCACTGCAGATTTTTTGGTACGTTTCTTTAGAAAGTTGTTTATGCTCTGCTAGATCATTCGTCCCAATGAGAATAAATACTTTATCTGCTGTATAGCTAAGTACATCTTTGGCAAAGCGTTCTCGTAGAGCTTGACTGTTATTGCCGCTGACAGCCGTATTCATAATATGAATCCCAGATATTTTATTTTGGAGATAGACATTCAGCATTGGTTTTTTTAATGTTTCTTTGCGAACAATCAAGCTATTTCCTATCCAAAAATACTACCTCCTCGTCCTGCCAAGCTCTTAGAATTGGATTATTCTTAGTATCCATTAGCGTCCATTTATTGCTCGTGCCAGTCGATTTTGAATCATTCTATTTAATTGTAACGAAGTTTTTTAGTTTTTCAACTGTCTTTTCACCGATACCAGAAATCTCCTGCAGGTCTTCCACTTTCTGGAAGGATCCGTTTTCTTCTCTAAATCGAATGATTTCTTGCGCTTTGACTGATCCGATCCCAGGAATCTGCTGAAGTTCTGATGGAGTGGCTGTATTGATATTTATTTTGGGAGGCTCGGAATCTGCTGTAGGCTGTTTTCCTTCCGAGGATGCCAACTGATCAAGATGTTCTGGCAGCTCTTCACCTACAGCAGGGATATATAGGACTTGCTGATCTTCTATCTTCGCAGAAAAGTTGATTCGATCGCTATCCGCTTCTTCTAATAATCCACCTGCACGCTTTAGTACATCATAGACCCGTTCTTCTGAAGAAAAGGAATAGATACCAGGCTCCTTCACACTTCCTTTGATATCGGTGTACATGACCTTTGGACGAGCATCCTCTTCTACATCGTTTCCTTCAGCTGATGGATCTTCTCCACTGGAACTAAACGGAGAAAGTATTTCTTTTGCAGCAGTCTCTTCTGGTTCTCTATAAAATAGCAAATTTGATAATAAAAAACCACTTGCGATACAAAAGATAAGAACTATCATAGACATCCAAATGATCAATTTGGGTGAAGCTAGTATTTTCTTGCTGATTTTTTCTATCATTGTTCTTTTTCCAAAGAATGACCAGTAAAAATCATTCATTACTCCTTTCATTTGAAATTGAAGAAACAGTGAGCTCTGGCAAAATCGTCCCTTCAACATCTAATTACGTCAATTTTTTCTTTTGTTTTTATTTTTATCGTGAAGATTTTTGACGAAAAAGAGGGGGTGTGACAGAACTCGTGTCACAACCCCTCTTTAATTATTTAGTTTCATTTCATTTTCTCTAGATAGTCAAGCGCTTCTTGTACTGTTTTTACTGGTACGATTTTCATTGAGGAATTCAATTTTTTAGCGGCAGCTTTTGCTTCTTCGTAGTTGGTTTTTATTTCAGGATATTCTTTCTTAACATCGTCTGAAATCGTATCATCTGGTGCAAAGAAAATCTCTACGCCAGCTTTATCCGCACTTGCCACTTTTTTATCGATTCCTCCGATTCGGCCAACTTCTCCTTCACTGTTGATCGTTCCAGTTCCTGCAATTTGCTTACCATGTCGCAAGTTTTTACCAGTGACTTGTTCATAGATTTCTAAAGTGAACATCAATCCCGCTGATGGCCCACCGATAGAGCCAGAATTAATACGAACATCTGTATCTGATTCGATCTCGGTATGGTCAGTAAGCGTGATACCTATTCCTGCCTTTTTATCTGTTGGTAACTCGATCAGATCACCAGAAGCTGTTTTTTCTTCACCATTATGCAAATAACTGATTTCGATTGTTTGTCCAACTTTTTGGCTTTTTACATAATCCATAAATGCTTCTGTACTTTGAAAGCTTTTCCCGTCTACTTTTGTTACTGTATCTCCAACTGAAAGCTTGCCAAAGAAATTCGATGTTTTCTCTACACTCATGACATATACGCCTTTGAATTCCATTTTATAAGGCTTGTCTGCAAGTTTTAACGCTTGTTCGATTGCTGCATTTTGGGAAGAATCCATATAATACTGCTGCATTTGATTATATTCTTCATTTGTCGCCCCACCAGTCAATTCTTCTTCACTGATCAATTCTTCAAAAGGGGTCATTTTAGCTTTTAAAGCTAAGAAACCTGTAGCTTGCCTGATACCAACAGAGGTAAGAGAGAAAGACCCAGAACCTTTATCTTCCTTATCATTGACTGTAATTAGTTCTTTCAGATCGATCGTGGCTCCCGGTGATTCTACATAATACGGCAAGGGAACTACTACAAATCCAATGATCAACATTCCAAATATGATAATTAGTACTGTTTTCAACCATTGTTTAGCTTTCATTTGATTCACGCTTTCCAGCTAAAGCTTCGTTGATCACTGGCGGTAAGTAGCTGCTCACATCTCCGCCAAAGTGCAGTACTTCTTTTAAAATACTGGAACTCACGTGACTATATTCTGGTTTTGCTAATAAGAAGACAGTTTCCAATTCATCATATAGATGATGATTCATCTGAGCAATCTCTCGTTCATATTCAAAGTCTTTGATACTTCGTATGCCTCTGATCAACGCATCTGCACCAATCTCTTTTGCTGTTTCTACCGTCAATTGATTTTCTTTATGCATGACTTTTACATTAGGAAGATGAGAAACAGCTTTTGTGATCAATGTCATTCTTTCTTCTGGGGGAAACAAACTTTTCTTTGAAGTATTGATAAAAACACCAATTACTACCTCATCGAATAATTTAGCCGCACGTTCCACCGTATCTAAGTGACCTTTTGTAAAAGGATCAAAACTTCCTGGGAATAATGCACGTTTCATTGATTTCCCTCTTTTCTATAGATAGTTACGGCCGTTATGCCATAAATCTGTTTTCTTATTTGATGGAATCCAGCCACAGTTTCTGGCAATTCGACTGTTTTATCCGTTTCGCATACGATAACTGCGGTTTTAGAAAACAGTCCCAGTTCTTCCATTTTATGGATTTGATCGATTATTTTTTGTTTTGCATATGGCGGATCAAGAAACAAGTAGTCGAATTGTTGTTTCTCCGCTGCTAGCCGTTCGATTGCTTTGTCCGCATCAAGTTTTATTGTGGTAAATTTCTCTGGTTCTTTCGTAATTTCGATGTTTTCTTTGATGATTTTTAGCGCTTGGTAATTTTTGTCTACGCATACCGCATGACTGCAGCCTCTAGATACTGCTTCGATAGCTAAACCACCGCTTCCTGCAAACAGATCCAATACTGTCTCTCCATCAAAATATGGTCCAATCATATTGAATATGGATTCTTTTACTTTATCTGTAGTTGGTCTGGTGTTCGCCCCTGCTAAACTTTTTAAACGGCGCCCGCCATAATTTCCTGATATTATCCGCATCTACTCACTCCTTAGAAATGGTACTGGTACTAGTATACCAAAAAAAAGACAAAAAAATACTTGGACAATGATCAAAAATCGATCGTTATCCAAGTTATTTTTTATTTAAAAACTGCTCATAAGAGATTTTTAAAGATGTTCAGCTAATCGGATTTCTGTATTTAGCTCTTCGATTTCGAAACCTTCGTCTTTTAATACTGTTTTGTTTCCTATTTTTTCGGCAAAATTCATTTCGATATCCGGTCGGTAAGAACGTTCTACGTTTCGAACAAAATGTAATTTACGGATTCGTTCTTCTGTTTCTTCAAATGTCTCTTCATTTAAGTAAAGCACGACATATTTCATTCTTCTTGAGACATAATGCAACAAGCCGAACTTTTTCAGATTCTTTAATTGTTTTAAGCTGTAGACCCATACGATCAGCCCGCGTCGTTTTGTTATTTCAAATTCACTATTGTCTAATTGCATGACAATTACCTCCGCATCCAAAGTGTTTTTTCGTTTCAAAAAACGGGCTACCTGCATCTACTTTGATTTCATTAGAAACTTCTTCGGCAAGTACTTGGACAATTTGATCCAACAGACTTTGCAGCTGTGTTTCACTATATCGGAAAGCTGCAACATGCTCATCCATATCAAGCTGTCTTTTTGCTTTTCGAACAGCTCGTTTTTTTTCACGATAATCAGGTGCATACTCACCATATGCCGCTACATTTTCAAATGCTTCTTTCTTAGACAAGAACGCTTCTTTCAACTGGCAAACTTTTGCAGATTCTTCCATTGACTGTTTATGTTCAAGATAAGAAGCCATCGTTTTACTCTTTTTTATCATTTCAGCGACTTGGAGGCATTGATCCTCCAGTTGAAACAGCTCTTCGTTAACGATCACTGCTATCACTACTTTCTCCGTTTTCTTCTTGCAATAAGACTAACATATTTTCTTTAGAAAAAGCAATGCCTACAGAATCCGTTCCCGGGTCCATGAAACGGTCATGGTTGTAAGGATCGCTGTACCAATATAAAAACGAAAAAGTAGCGTCGATCGCCGGATGAATAAATAGCCCACTAGTATTTTCTAATTTTTGTTTACTGATTAACTTCTCCAATTCATCATTCGTCAGTGAGAATTTCACTGTCGTTTGAGCACTGCCTAGCGATTTTTGCCAATCAGCCATACGTTCCTCTGACAATATTTCCTCAGGCCTTGTCAAAAAATCATGTAGTAGCAGCTGACTGTGGTTTTGAAAGGCAAGTGTTTGATTGTATATGGGAAGTTCGTCTTCTCTTCTAAGCATATTTAATAAAGTCGTACTTTTTCGTTCTTTAACGCGATTGATTGATTCCCAATCAGCCGATTTATCTGCTTGATAATGTGGAAGGCCTTCACCAAACACTTGATATGGCAATAGTTTCAAAAGACTATCTTTATCTAAATACACAACTGAAAATAGGCCGTTTGTTGTTTGATCAAAAAATAAAATAGCAAAAGTGTCGTTATCAAAAGCAATTAGCGGACGGTAATTCATATCCTCTTCCATTAGTTCGATTCCAACTTCTGTATCATGGTACTCAAAAGTGAAATTAGTATAGATAGTAGTGATTTTCGTAAGGTCTTGCATCGTCATCCCTAAATAAAACGGCGCGATATCAGCAGGCCCTGTTTGCAGTACTTTAACAGTTGTGACTCTGCTGTCTTGGATGTTCGCTTCAAATGTGAGATGACTAGCTTTATTTTCATAATATCTTGTTTCAAAACCAAATCCGCTAGTTAATCGATCATAGGCTTGGCCAAAATCCTTTTCCAGCTGATCGATCGGTTTTCCGATATAAGTAGAAAAACCAGTTGCTTTAAGCTCCTGGTATTTCCACGTTGTCATTTGGTTTGCTATTTGTTGATCAGAGTTTTCCTTCACTTCAAGTTTTGGCGGAAACAAGACTGGTTCCATGTAGAATGCCACAATAACTAATAGCAGAATCAGCCAAAACAAACCCAGTCTTTTCATGTTTCCCCACCTTTCGCTTATTATTTCTCAGTCACTTCAATCAAAAGGTCACCAGATGAAATAGTGTCTCCTGAAGACACATATACATGTGCGACTTCTCCGTCAAAACGTGCTTCGATGGCCGTTTCCATCTTCATCGCTTCAGTAATCATCAACGTATCACCTTTTTTAACGTTATCGCCTTTTTTCACTAATACATCCAAAACAGAACCAGACATCGTTGCTCCAATTTGTTCTAGGTTTGTCGGTTCAGCTTTCAATCGGGTTTGGACCGTACTGATGATCGAATTATCTTTGATAGTGATTTCACGTCTTTGTCCATTCAAATTGAAGAACAGTACGCGATTCCCTTCGATATCGGGTTCTCCGATTTCATCTAAACGAATGATAAGCGTTTTTCCGCGTTCGATTTGTACATTGATTGTTTCACCCAAACGTATACCTTGGAAAAATGTTGGTGTGTCCAGTAATGTAACATCGCCAAATTGATTATATGCTTTTTGATAGTCCAAAAAGACTTGCGGATACATCAAATAGCTTAATACTTCGTCTTGTTTTGGTTCATAGCCAATTTTTTCTGCCAATTCTTTTTTTACTTCGTTGAAGTCGACTGATTCAGCCAAAAGACCTGGACGTTCATTCAATGCAGGTCTGCCTTTAAGAATAATCTTTTGCAATTTTTTAGGAAATCCGCCAACGGGTTGCCCTAGTTCTCCTTGGAAGAAAGTCACAACAGATTCAGGGAAACTTAGTGTTTCGCCTTTTTCATAAATATCTTCTTCTGTAAGATCATTTTGGACCATAAATAGTGCCATATCTCCAACTACTTTAGATGATGGAGTTACTTTAACGATATCGCCAAACATCAAGTTGACAGTATGATACATTTGTTTGATTTCATCCCAGCGATGACCTAATCCGACAGCTTTTGCCTGTTGCTGTAGATTCGAATACTGTCCTCCTGGCATTTCATGCATATATACTTCTGTTTCAGGAGCATTCAAGCCGTTTTCAAACGGTTTGTAATACATGCGCACATCTTCCCAATAATGGTTTAATTTCTGTGCATTTTCAATCGTGATTTCTGGCAGCCGTGGACCATTGACCAGTGCATAATACAAGCTGCTCATGCTAGGCTGACTAGTATTCCCACTCATTGCACTCATTGCCACGTCAACGATGTCTACTCCTGCTTTTGAAGCAGCAGAATAAGTGATGATTCCATTCCCGCTGGTGTCATGAGTATGCAGATGGATTGGCAGATCTGTCGTTTCTTTCAATTCACTAATCAAACGATAAGCTGCCTGCGGTTTAAGCAGCCCAGCCATATCTTTGATTGCAATGATATGCGCACCCAGTTGTTCTAGTTCCTTTGCCATGTCTTTATAATACTGAACATTGTATTTTGCCCGACTTGGATCGTTGATATCGCCAGTATAGCAAATAGCTGCCTCTGCGATTTTACCAGTATCCCGTACAGCTTGGATACTTTTTTCCATTTGTGGAGTCCAGTTCAAACTATCAAAGATTCGAAATACATCGATTCCTTGCGCTGCTGCTTCTTTGACAAATTCCACCAATACATTGTCAGGATAATTAGAATACCCAACGGCATTTGAACCTCTGAAAAGCATTTGCAGCAACGTATTAGGCATTAAAGAACGAATTTTTCTCAACCGTTGCCAAGGATCTTCATTCAAAAAGCGGTAAGCCACATCAAATGTTGCTCCCCCCCACATCTCACTTGAAAAGAGTTCAGGAAGACCTTCTCCAGTCAAATGTGCAATCTGCTTGAAATCCTTTGTCCGAACACGAGTTGCTAGCAGACTTTGATGGGCGTCTCTAAATGTCGTATCCGTCAACAACAAATTTTCCTGTCCTTTGATCCATTCGACCAAAGCATCGGCACCCTTCGCATCTAATACATTCTTAGCCGTTACGTAATCAGTTCTTGTGATTAGATCTTTAGGCATACGTGGTTCTTCATAAAATGGTTTTTCGCCACTTTCGATACCTGGAAAACCATTCACAGTAATTTCACCGATATATTTCATCGTTTTGTTTCCGCGGTCTCGTAGTCGAGGAAATTCAAATAATGTTGCTGTACTATCAATGAAGGTTGTTTTTGCATTTCCTGATTGGAATTCAGGATGTGTGATGACATTGAGCATAAATGGAATGTTTGTTTTCACTCCACGGATTCTAAATTCTTTCAAGCAACGTTCCATTTTCTGAATGGCTGTTTCAAAAGTAGCACCATGCGTACATACTTTTACTAGCAATGAATCAAAATACGGTGTCACTACATAGCCCGCGTAAGCATTTCCGACATCCAGACGTACGCCAAAACCACCAGGTGAACGATACGTATCGATTTTCCCTGTGTCTGGTAAAAAGTTATTCAACGGGTCTTCTGTAGTGATTCGGCATTGAATGGCTGAACCATTTAATTTAATTCCTTCTTGCTGAGGCAATCCGATTTCTTTATGCAGATCCAAACCTTGAGCAATCAACAGTTGCGTTGTTACGATATCAATATCTGTAATCATTTCTGTGATCGTATGTTCCACTTGGACGCGAGGGTTGACTTCGATAAAGTAAAAATCATCTCCTTCAACAAGAAATTCTACTGTACCTGCGTTGACATACCCGACATATTTCATCAATTGGACAGCTGCCTGGCAGATTTTTTGACGTTGCTGTTCATTCATAGAGACACAAGGCGCTACTTCTACTACTTTTTGGTGACGGCGCTGAACAGAACAATCTCTTTCAAAAAGATGGATGACGTTTCCATGCGTATCCCCGAGAATCTGTACTTCGATATGTTTAGGATTAGCGATGTATTTTTCAACATACACTTCATCACTACCAAAGGCTGCTTTTGCTTCGCTTTTCGCACGTTCGTAGCCCTCTCTTGCACTCTTTTCATCGTGAGCTACACGCATGCCGCGTCCGCCGCCGCCTAGAGCTGCCTTGATCATAATCGGATAACCGTATTGTTTCGCAAACTCCAAGGCATCGTCTATAGAAGCGATTGGTCCATCTGTGCCTGGAATCGAAGCAATCCCCGCTTCGATAGCTGCAGCTTTTGCTTTGATTTTATCTCCAAAAATATCTAAATGATGCAGTTTGGGTCCAACAAAAATGATGCCTTCTTCTTCGCACCGTTGCGCAAAATTCAAGTTTTCCGACAAAAGACCGTAACCCGGATGAATAGCGTCAGCTCCGCATTCTTTCGCGATAGAAATGATCCCTTCAATATCTAGATACGCATCAATCGGTTTTTTTCCTTGTCCTACTAAATATGCTTCATCCGCTTTGAAACGGTGTACGGAATATTCATCTTCTTCTGCATAGATTCCAACAGTTTTAATTCCTAATTCTGTACAAGCACGAAATACACGTACAGCGATTTCACCCCTGTTAGCAACTAAAACTTTTTTCATCGAACCACTCCTACATCTTTTTTTATTATAAACCTAAGCTCTTGCGTTTTTCATCCGCACTGATGTTGAGGACAAAGCCGACACAAATCGAAAGCATCAGCAAACTGGAGCCTCCTTGACTTAAAAATGGGAACGTGATTCCTGTCAAAGGAATAACACCAGTAATTCCTCCAAGATTGACAAATACTTGGATCAAAAACATTGCACCGATCCCAATGCACAAAAGCGAATTGAACGGATCTTTTGAACGGATACCTACAAGGATAATGCGCACAATCATAAAGAATAGCAACGCTAATATCAAAATCCCCATAATCACTCCCAGTTCTTCCACTACGATTGCATAAATAAAATCGGTTTGTGCTTCTTGTAAAAATCCTTTTTTCTGGATACTGTTACCTAATCCCCTGCCAAATAGTCCTCCGTTGAACATGGCATAGTAGCCGTTGACTAGTTGATGCCCTTTATTTAATTCGTCTGAGAAAGGATTTTGGTAAATAGCAAATCGATTATAGATATACTGTAAACGTCCAGGTAAGATCTTTCCGTTTGTGATATTGATCAGCCAGATCGTAAAAGTACTTAGACAAAAGCCTCCTACTCCTACAATCAAAGTATACACATAATTGACTCCGCTGGCTAAAAGCAGAACCAAAATAATCAAAAAGATAACTGCCGCATTACCAAAATCGGGAAGAATAGCGACTAATGCAGTAAGTCCGATAACCATTGCAAGTGGACGTTTCACAGTCCCAAGAAAATCTTTTTGTACACTGTTTTGTCTTTTAGATAAAGTCAGAGACAGGTACCAGATAGAAATGATTTTTAGGTATTCGGCAGGTTGGATCGATAATCCTGCAATTTGCAGCCAACCTTTCGCCCCATTGATCTCCTTACCAAAAAACACAACAATCAGCAGCAAAATCGTCAAAACTGCGATGGCTGCCATGATCAAACGCTGGTTTTTCAAAACATCTGTTTTCATTTTATAAAGTAGTGCGATAGCAATCAAGCTAAGCACCCAAAAAATACTCTGGTTAATGACTGATGCGGACGGATTTTGTCCGTTTTCTAATAATAGATACGACGTAGAACTATATACCATGATCAATCCCAATACACATAAAATTAAATAGGGAATCAAGATGCTATAGTCTAATAGATGCCTTTTTTTCACTTTCTTAGGCAAGTCTATTCCTCCTTGCCAACTTCTTTTTTATCATAATTTTCTTGGTAAACCTCACTATATAACTGATTCAATTCTCGTTCTAGCTCACTTAACATCAGCTGGCCCTCGTTCTTTCCGATTACTCCTATACGGACAGCAAAACCGACTTGCCGGGAAAAGCCGTACATCTGTGTATCTACCACTTCTTCGAAGGCTTTGCATTGTGAGATACAGAGACTGTTGTTTTGATTTCGGATTAATCGTTTGATCCGTTCTGCTTCATCATTTAATACTTGGATCGCAAGTTTTTTCGACAAAGAATCCATCTGTGCTTACCTCCCATTCTAATTCCTTAATTATAACATATTTGATTTTCATAAGGAGCAAAAAAAACAGATTTAACCAGTTGTTTTTATTCATTTTTACGTATTCGTTCTTTCTACTTATCCAGAACGTTAGAGTCCGCATTTTTTATCCGAGATAAAAAGGCTTCGCCATATTTATCAAGCTTGCTTTGCCCAACTCCTTTTATCTGAAGCATCTCCAATCTGCTTGATGGACGTATTCGGCTCATTTCTTTCAATGTGGAATCTGAAAATACGACATACGGGGGAACGCCTGCTTCTGATGCTAGATCCGTTCGCAGTTCCCGCAGCACTTCAAATAGTGTATCGGTTTCTTCATCCGATAGCTGCTGGACTTTCTTGGGTTCCTTTCGATAAACAGATTCTTGTCCTTTCAATACTTGTATCCCTCTTTCTGTTACTTTCAAAACAGGATACTCACCATTGATGGTCAGAAGATAGCCATTCGATATCAAATATTCAATTAACTGCATCGTTTCTTTTTGCGATTGGTTTTTCATCAGTCCATAGGTAGATAAATGTCCAAAACCTAAAGCTTGCAGCTTTTGTTCTTTCGATCCTGCTAAGACTTTCATCAGCATTTGTTTACCATAGTTCTCACCCATACGTTTTAAGCAAGAAAGAACCATCTGTGCTTCTGTCGTTACTTCTACTATTTCTCTGTCATCTAAACAGTTACCACAACGGTTGCACGGACTGCTTGTCTCGCCAAAATAGTTTAGGATGTATTGCTGAAGACAGGACTCAATATACACGTATTCTGTCATCGCTTTTAATTTTTCATATTCTTTTTGCTTTTGCCCTTCTTCTCTTTGGGACTGCTGGATAAAAAACTTTTGGACTTGGATATCTTGAGGAGAGAAAAGCAGGATGGCTTCACTGGAAAGACCATCTCTTCCCGCCCGACCAGCTTCCTGATAGTATGCTTCTAGAGAGCCAGGAATTTGATAATGGATAACAAAACGGACATTGCTTTTATTTATACCCATACCAAATGCATTTGTCGCTACAATCAGCTGCAAGCGATCGTATAAAAAGGCTTCTTGCATTTCTGTTCGCTCATTCTCATTTAGACCACCATGATATCTACCCACGGAAAAATCGAATTTTTTAAGCAAATGATAGAGACGGTCTACTTCTTTTCTCGTTGCTGCATAAATGATACCAGATTGATTTTTGTTGATCTTTAAATATTCGATTAGATATTGTTCTTTTTTTTGATCTTTAATTACTTGAAATCGTAGATTTTCTCGTTCAAAACCAGTCTGAATATGGTTGTTTTCTGGAATTTTTAAAAGTCTTTTTATGTCAGCAGCTACTTGCACAGTCGCTGTAGCTGTCAAAGCAACAATTACAGGACGATTTGGCAGTTGATCTAGCTGGTTCGCCATCTGTAAATAACTTGGGCGGAAATCATGCCCCCACTGAGAGATACAATGTGCCTCGTCAATAGCGATCATACGGACGTTCCATCGCTTCATTGCTTGGATAAAATCTGGCATGATAAAACGTTCAGGAGCGATATAAAGTAAACGGTACTGCTGTCTATCGATTTCTTGGAAGCGTCTAGCTGTTTCGTAACCATCTAACGAGCTATTGATAAAAGTGGCGGGTATACCTAATTGATTCGCCGCGTCCACCTGATCCTTCATCAAAGAGATTAAAGGGGACACAACCACAGTAAGCCCATCTAATAGTAAAGCTGGAAGCTGGTAACAGATTGATTTCCCACTTCCGGTAGGCATGATTCCTAATACATTTTCCTGATCAATGACTTTCTGGATAATTTCTTTTTGACCAGGTCTAAACTCATCATAGCCAAAGTATTGTTTTAATAAGTCGTTCATCTTCCCGCTCCTTTCTCTTGCCATTTTACTTCGATTTTCTTCGAAGGACAAGTTGATCTCCTTTCGTGAAACATTATCTTATTATGAAACAAAAACTCTCTAGAAATAAGTTTTTTAAACGTCTTTTAAACATCTTTTGGCGTATTTTCTGAATTTATGTCCATTGACAAAGATGACTTCTCCACAGAAAAGAGTTGGACAAAAAAAGAAACCAGCTATTTTTTATAACAAGCTGGTTTCTCTCTTCATCCTTTTACAGATTATTTTTTCTTTTTAGATGCTTTTTCACGAGCATTTTTCTCTAAAATTTGTTTTCTCAAGCGAATGCTTTCTGGTGTTACTTCGCAATATTCATCATCATTCAAGAATTCCAAAGATTCTTCCAACGTCAATTGTTTTGGTTTTTTGATGACAGATGTTTGGTCTTTAGTAGCAGACCGTACGTTTGTCATTTGTTTTGCTTTCGTGATGTTGACAGTCAAATCATTATCACGGCTGTTTTCCCCGATAATCATTCCTTCATATACTTCTGTACCTGGTTCTACGAAGACTGTACCGCGTTCTTCGATACTCATGATAGAATAAGTCGTTGCTTTTCCTGTATCGATCGAAACAAGCGCCCCTTGGTGACGTCCGCCAATTTGACCAGGAAGCATTGGCAGATATTGGTCAAAAGTATGGTTCATGATTCCGTAACCACGTGTCATTGAAAGGAATTCAGTTGAATAACCAATCAAACCGCGGGCAGGTGTTAAGAATGTCAAACGGATTTGTCCGTTTCCTGTATGGACCATATCTTGCATTTCACCTTTACGTAAGCTCAAGGACTCGATAACACTACCCATATATTCTTCTGGTGTATCGATTTGCACGCGTTCAAACGGTTCGCATTTTACACCGTCGATTTCTTTTTCAATAACTTCTGGACGAGATACTTGCAATTCGTATCCCTCACGGCGCATGTTTTCAATCAAGATAGACAAATGCAATTCTCCACGACCAGAAACTGTCCATGCATCTGGAGAGTTTGTTGGTTCAACTCGTAAAGATACATCTGTTTGAAGTTCTGCCATCAAACGTTCTTCAATCTTACGAGCGGTTACGAATTTACCTTCTCGACCGGCAAATGGTGAATTATTAACTAAGAAAGTCATTTGCAATGTTGGTTCGTCAATGTGAAGGATAGGTAACGCATCTTGATGATCCACAGGAGTAACTGTTTCACCGACAAAGATATCTTCCATACCTGAGACAGCAATCAAGTCTCCAGCTTTTGCTTCTTGAATCTCTAGACGTTTTAGTCCAAAGAAACCAAATAATTTCGTTACACGGAATTTCTTAACTGTTCCGTCTAATTTAATTAATGCTACTTGGTCTCCTACTTTGATTGTTCCTCTAAATACACGTCCGATTCCGATACGACCTACATAATCGTTGTAGTCAAGTAATGAAACTTGGAATTGTAATGGTTCGTCGCTGTTATCGACAGGAGCAGGGATTTTTTCAATAATTGTATCAAAAATAGGTGCCATGGTTGGTTCTTGATCTGCTGGATCATCTGACAAGCTTGACGTACCATTTAGTGCAGATGCATAAATCACAGGAAAGTCTAACTGATCATCATCTGCTCCTAATTCGATGAATAGTTCAAGAACTTCATCTACGACATGCTCAGGACGAGCAGAAGGTTTATCAATCTTGTTTACGACAACGATTGGTGTGATATGTTGTTCCAGTGCTTTTTTCAATACAAAACGTGTTTGAGGCATTGTTCCTTCATACGCATCTACGACCAACACAACGCCGTCAACCATTTTCATGATCCGTTCTACTTCGCCACCGAAGTCCGCGTGTCCTGGAGTATCCATGATGTTTACGCGAATTCCTTTATAGTCTACAGCTGCGTTTTTGGCTAAAATCGTGATACCACGTTCTTTTTCTAGCGCATTTGAGTCCATCGCACGTTCTTGCAATTGCGTATGTGCGTCTAATGTATCTGATTGTTTTAATAGTTCATCAACTAATGTTGTTTTTCCGTGGTCAACGTGGGCAATAATTGCGACGTTACGGATATCGTTTCTATAATTCAATGTAACTAACTCCTTTTTTATTGGTTCTTTATGACAGGGCAAATTTTACTCGACTGCTAATTATAGCAGACTTTTTTCATGAAATATAGTAAAATGTTTTCATTTTTTCGAGAAAATTAATCTTTTGCCCGTTTTTATCATTTTTGTGAATGATTTCTACCTTTTTTTCAGCCTTCTTTTTTCAAAAGGTCTGCGATTTCTGCATATGCACAAGAAGTCCCTGCTAAATAGTATTCCCTTTTTTCAAATGTCAAAGGAGTACCAAAAAGACCGCTTGTTACCATACCAAACTCTTCCAATAAGACATTTCCCGCTGCATAATCCCAAGGGCTAAGGTTTGAAATATAAGCAATGTGGTTTCCTTTCAAGATTGCCACTAGTTCAAGACCAGCGCATCCGTACAT
Organism: Enterococcus sp. FR204; assembly: GCF_031143325.1. Taxonomy (NCBI): domain Bacteria; kingdom Bacillati; phylum Bacillota; class Bacilli; order Lactobacillales; family Enterococcaceae; genus Enterococcus; species Enterococcus sp. FR204. Next base: position 70,365 of record NZ_JAKZIW010000001.1, read on the forward strand.
ACGTGTCCCCATGCTGCTTTCCGCAATTTCTCGGATTCCATATTTATTATGACCGAAAAGATAACTATTCACACCAAGTAAGCCTTCCGATAAGGATTTATTTGCTGGTCTAGGCAATGGCTCATCATTTTTATACACGCCTATTCCTTTTCCACCCCAAAAAAGTTCATTTCTCATCACGTCATAAATGAAACCAAGCTTTCCAACGCCGGATTCATAAACAGCGAGCATAATACAAAAATTTTCCCCTTCAATCACAAAATTCAAGGTGCCATCAATAGGATCGATGATAAAGACTCTTCCATCGAGATCCGATAATTGATTACACCCTTCTTCTTCTGCCAATATTTTCGCCTCTGGATCAAAGGAATGGATTTTTTCGATTAGAAAATTCTGGATGTTTCGATCGACGTTTGTTACTAGATCCGTTCGATTTGATTTTTGCGAGATTGTTAATGTTTGTTGAGAAGATTTGATTTTCTCACCAGCTTCTTCAAGCCAGGACTTGATATGATCAATCATCTGTTCCATTTATCTCACCCGTTCATTCTCAAAGTTTTGTTTGGATTTTTTTTTGCTTGCTGCACTGTACGATATAAAGAATAACCGGAAGCTTTTTCAAATTCCCGTCCCAATCGTTTTTCCTCACCAATGGATTTGACAACAGTTTTAAACTGCTGATAAGTCTTCAAAAAAGCTTCATTGTTTATCCCTTTTTCATTCGCACGTTCCAGATCTTCCCACATCTTCATTACAATGACCATTTCGTCTGTTGTCCAATCTAAATCAAGTGGATACTGATATTCTCGCATCTTCAACTCTCCTATTTCATATTCCTCTTCAGTGTAGCATAGGAAGTGGTAATAAACCAAGAAGTTGTCATATTTTTAAGTTTACATAATAATATTATTGATAATTCTAAAAAACAAAACGCAACTGATTTTCCAGTTGCGTTTCGCTTGTATTATTCAAATCAAATATGGATTGGTAAACCTAATGCTAATTCCGAAGCATCCATGACGATTTCGCCAAGAGATGGATGAGGATGAATCGTCAAGGCGATATCTTCAGCATTCATTCCTGATTCGATTGCTAAAGCTAATTCAGAGACCATATCACTTGCGCCGACTCCACCGATTTGCGCGCCAATAAGCACGTTATCTTCGATCGTCGTGACTAAACGGATGAATCCTTCCGTTTTACCTAGCGATAATGCTCGACCGTTCCCTGAGAATGGAAATTTATATGCTTTCGCTTCGATACCTGCGTCTTTTGCTTCTTTGATTGTCATACCTACAGAAGCCAATTCCGGATCAGTAAAGGCAACTGCTGGCATTGCTTTATAATCTACAGCTACTTTTTTGCCAGAGATTGCTTCAGCAGCGATTTTTGCTTCGTAACTAGCTTTATGCGCTAATGCCGCCCCTGGAACGATATCACCGATGGCATAGATATTAGGTACGTTCGTACGTCCTTGTTTATCTACTGTGATCAATCCACGTTCTCCTACTTCGACACCCGCTTGTTCTAAGCCCATATCATCCGTATTTGGACGACGTCCTACAGTGACCATCACATAGTCAGCAGTAACAGATTCTTCTTTCCCGTCCACTGCATATTTCACTGTCACACTGTCACCGTTATCGACTGCTTCTTTTGCCATCGCATTCGTTACGACTGTTACACCTTTTTTCTTGAAATCATCTTCTACTAATTTTACGAGATCTTTTTCGTAAGTTGGTAAAATTTGTGGTGAGCCTTCAAGAATCGTTACTTCTGCTCCTAAGTTTGCGTACGCTCCGCCCAATTCGGCACCAATCACACCGCCACCGATGATCACAAATTTCTTAGGTACTTCTTTCAATGCTAATCCGCCAGTAGAATCTAACACACGTCCGCCGAATTTAAATCCTGGAATCTCGATTGGACGGGAACCTGTTGCGATGATTGCGTTATTGAACGAATAAGTTTGAGCTGAATCTGGATGAATGACGCGTAGTGTGTGATCATCTACGAAGAACGCTTCGCCTTCGATTGTTTCAACCTTATGTTTTTTTAATAGAAAACCAACACCAGAAGTCAACGTATGGACAACTTTGTTTTCTTTCCATTCTTGTGTTTTCGCAAAATCTAGTTTGACATTTTCGCTAGTTACTCCAAACATTTCGGAATCTAGTGACTCTTGATAATGGTGTCCCGCAGCTATCAATGCTTTTGAAGGAATACAGCCGACGTTCAAACAAACACCGCCAATATACTCTCTTTCAATGATTGCTACTTTTTGTCCCATTTCAGCAGCACGGATGGCAGCTACATAGCCGCCAGGTCCCGCACCGATTACAACTGTATCTAATTCTACAGCAAAATCTCCAACTACCATTTGTTTATCATCCTTCCATCATTAATAGCTCTGGATCAGCTAAAAGACGTTTGATATTGTTCATTGCTTGTTGCGCAGTTGCTCCATCTACGATACGGTGATCAAAACTTAGTGATAGTTTCATCACACGACCGACAACGATTTCGCCTTCAGCGTTTACGATTGGTTGTTGCGCAATCGTTCCTACACCTAAAATAGCTACTTCTGGATAGTTGATGACTGGTGTAAACCAACCGCCACCTACAGATCCGATATTGCTGATCGTAATTGTTCCATTGCGCATATCTTCTGCAGATAGTTTGCCGTCATGAGCTAATTTTGCTTTCTCATTGATTTCGTCTGCAATAGCAAACATTCCTTTGCGGTCTGCATCTTTTACATTTGGTACATATAATCCGTGATCCGTATCTGTTGCAATGCCGATATTGTAGTAATGTTTATAAACGATTTCTTGGTTTGCATCGTCAATAGATGCATTTAATACTGGGTATTTCTTAACAGTCGCTGTTAAAGCTTTCACGACATATGGCAAGAAAGTAAGTTTCGTACCATTTGCAGCAGCTATTTCTTTGAATCGTTTCCGATTATCCCATAGTTTAGACACTTCTACTTCATCATGCAATGTCACGTGTGGAGCTGTATGCTTACTATTGACCATTGCTTTAGCAATAGCTTTACGTGTTGGTGTCATTGCTACACGCTCTTCCAAATCTCCTAAGTTGGACTTGAATGGTTTTGCTGGTTCAGCGGGTTTGCTTTCTGCTGCAGGAGCTGCTTCTTTCGGAGTTGCCGCTTCTGGCGCTTCTGATTTCGCTGGTGCGCTGCTTGGAGCTCCTGCCAAGAAGTTTTCGATGTCCTCTTTTGTTACTCTGCCACCCTTTCCAGTTGCAGTTACTTGTGAGATATCTACATCTTTTTCGCGGGCAAATTGACGAACAGATGGCATAGCCAATACACGTTTATTTGGATCGGCAACTTCAACGACACTTGCTGAACCTGATGTTTCCACTTTTTCTTTTGGTGCTTCAGCTGATGGCGCACTAGTTGACGGTGCACTATTGTGTCCAGGAGCATCGATTTCTACTAATACATCCCCAACATTTGCTACAGTGCCTTCTGGAACAATCACGTTTTTAACTGTCCCTGTGACAGGTGACGGAATTTCTTCTACTGATTTGTCATTTTGAACTTCTAGTAATGTATCATCTTCATTGATCGTATCTCCTGGTTTGACGAACCATTTGACGATTTCACCTTCTGCGATTCCTTCACCGATATCCGGTAACTTAAATTGGAAGACTCCTTCGCTTGACGATCCAGCTGATTCTGTATCAACAGTGGGTTCAGCAGCCGGTTTAGCTGGAGTTTGGGATTCTGCGGCTACACCACTGTCCCCTTCATTGTCTTCGTGTCCTGGTGCATCGATTTCTACTAATACATCCCCAACATTTGCTACGGTACCTTCTGGAACAATCACATTTTTAACCGTTCCTGTAACAGGTGACGGGATTTCTTCTACTGATTTGTCATTTTGAACTTCTAGTAATGTATCATCTTCATTGATCGTATCTCCTGGTTTGACGAACCATTTGACGATTTCACCTTCTGCGATTCCTTCACCGATATCCGGCAATTTAAATTGATAAGCCATGACTTTGTTTCGTCCCTTCTTTTCTTAAAATTCCGCGATTTCTTTTACTTTGTCTTCGATATCTTTTGCATTTGGCAACCAGACATTTTCTGCTTGTCCAAATGGGAAGACTGTATCAGGTGCAGAAACTCGTCCGATTGGGGCTTCTAATGAAAGGATAGCGCGTTCTGAGATCTCAGAAACTACTTGCGCGGCAACGCCCGCTTGTCGTTGTGCTTCTTGGACAACAACTACGCGACCAGTTTTTTCCACGGATTGAATGATCGTTTCTACATCTAATGGCGCAACTGTACGAAGATCAATGATTTCAACAGAGATATTTTCTTTTGCAAGATTGTCTGCTGCTTTGATTGCTTCACGCACCATTGCCCCGTATGTGATAATAGATACATCTGTTCCCTCACGAGTAACTGCTGCTTTATCCAAAGGAACTTCGTAAGCTTCATCCGGCACTTCTTCTCGGAATGAGCGATATAGTTTCATGTGTTCTAGGAAAACAACCGGATCGTTACTTCTAATAGAAGAAATCAATAGTCCTTTTGCATCATAAGGGTTGGAAGGAATCACTACTCGAATACCAGGAGACTGAGCGATCAAACCTTCTAAATTATCCGAATGCAATTCTGGTGTATGAACACCGCCACCAAATGGCGAACGAATTGTGATGGGTAGATTTCTAGTGCCGCTCATTCGATATCTTGTACGAGCCATTTGAGCTACTACTTCGTCCATTGCTTCGAAAATAAAACCAAAGAATTGGATTTCAGGAACTGGACGAAATCCTTCTAACGCAAGACCGAAACTCAATCCTGCGATTCCAGATTCAGCTAAAGGAGTATCGAATACTCGGTCTTCTCCGAACTTTTCCTGCAATCCTTCAGTTGCCCGGAAAACCCCTCCGTTTTTCCCAACATCTTCACCAAAAACAACGACATTCTCGTCATTTTCTAGTTCAAGTGCTAAGGCATCTGTGATTGCTTGGATCATTGTTTTTTGTGCCATGATTATTTCGACTCCTTCGCTTCATAAATTGCAATTTGTTCTTTGATTGATTGTGGAGATACTTCGAACATGTTTTTCAAGAAATCTGAAACCTTTTGTTTTGGTACTTTGTCGGCTTCAGCAATAGCTGCTTTTATTTCTTCTTTAGTTGCTTCGATGACTTGTTCTTCTTTTTCTTCAGACCAAAGTCCTTTTTCCGTCAAATATTTACGGAAGCGGATCAATGGATCTTTTTTCTGCCAATCGTCATCTGTGTCTTTTGTACGGTAGCGGGTTGGATCGTCACCAGATAGTGTATGTGGTCCATAACGATAAGTCAGTGTTTCGATTAGGACTGGTCCATTTCCACTGATCGCCCATTCCCGTGCCATTTTAGATACAGTATATACTGCAAGCGGATCCATTCCATCGACTTGAATACCAGGAATCCCAGCTGCGACAGCTTTTTGTGCAAGTGTTTTTGCTGCAGTTTGTTTTTCACGAGGTGTAGAGATCGCATACCCGTTGTTTTGGATATAAAATACGGCATTTGCATGGTAAGCGCCAGCGAAATTGATTGCTTCGTAAAAATCACCTTGTGATGAACCGCCATCACCAGTATAAGTGAAGACGACATTTTTCTTGTTTCGTTTCTTCAAACCTAATGCAACACCGGCTGCTTGTACATATTGTGCACCGATGATGATTTGTGGTGGTAGAGCTTTCAATTCTTCCGGATAAGAATTACCTGCAGCATGTCCTCTAGACCATAAAAAAGCTTGAGATAAAGGTAAACCATGTTTTACTAGTTGAGGTACATCCCGATAACCTGGAAGAAGAACATCTTCTTTATCAAATGCGTAAGCACTAGCCAGCTGACTTGCCTCTTGTCCAGCAGTTGGTGCAAAAAAGCCTAGGCGTCCTTGGCGGTTCAGCGCTGTTGAACGTTGGTCTAATACACGAGACCATACCATATGAGTCATTAATTCAACGAGTTCATCATCGGATAAATCAGGTACTAAATCTTTGTTAACTACGTTTCCATCTTGATCAAGTGCTTGATATACTGGGAAATCTGCATTGACTTCATCTAGCAGTGCTTGGAAGTCGATCGGTGCTTTTTTGTTTGCCATTTGTCACACATTCCTCTCTCATCTATAAGAAAATCTCTTCATTCTGCGATTGAAACAGCGAATAAAACTGTATCACTATTTAACCGTCTTCATTAATAAATTATCATGGATTTATGAGAAATACAAGCTAAAAGCACAAATTTTCACGATGAAAGGAAATTATGCCAATCCGCATATTAACAGTATTAGTGAATAAAATCACAATAAGGAAAGCGTTTTATATTTCATCTGCATTTTTTCTATTTTCTAATCAAACTTACAACCATCTGTTTCTATTTAGAAACGTTGGTGTTATACAGTTTTGTTGCAAATATTTATTTTATTTACACATCGTGAACGGACGTACAAATAATGGTTTTTTTTTAGTTTCTTTATATCGTATTCTTTTTCCGAAAAAAAAGAAACAGCTTGAAATTTAAATCCAAGCTGTTATATTCTTAAATCTATTTACTTTGTGAAATTATTCTGTTAACCACTTTTCTAGAATTTTCATCTTTGAATAAAACAACGGTATTTGGTTTTCATCCAGCCTACTGTAATTGATTCTGATTCCATTTATATCTTGCCCAAAAAGTAGACTTGGTGCAATTCCAAGACCCATATCTACTACTTTTTCTGCTAGTTCGGGGTCTAGTTTTTTCCCATCCCAAGTAATCCAGGCATAGTAACCACCTAAAATTGAATGAAGCTTGAAAAACGATTGTGAATCTCCCCAAGCGCTTATCAGTCGGCTTTTTTCTTTCAACTTTTTTCTTACATCTTGCATTTTCAAATCAATTGCTTCATTAAATACATTAGCCACTGTGATTTGTGTAAGGATATTCATCGAAAACTCCATCATTTCTTGCGCTTGAGCTAGTTGCGAGATAAAAGTCTCAGGTCCTATCACCCAACCGATTTTTGTTGTTTTTCCTAAAACCCTAGATAACGAACCGACGTATAACACATTATCCGGATCAATCGTTCGTATAGGAAGGACTTCTTCTTGGTTTAGAAATGAAAGATCCGTAAATACATCGTCTTCAATAATTGGAAGCCGATACTGTCGACACAATTCTACTAGCTTTTCTCGTCGTTTTTGACTCATCACTTTTCCTGTAGGGTTTTGAAAATTCGGGTTGATAAGCACTGCTTTCAATTTATTTTTATGGATCGATTCTTTCAGTTTTTCTAAGTCGATCCCTTCTTCATCCATCGGTATCCCAAATAAACGCGTTCCTGAAGCTTTGAAAAGAGGTAATCGGTAAAAAAAAGAAGGTGACTCTACAGCTATCCCCTCTCCAGCTGAAAGAATCGTTTGTAAAATCAAAAAGATTGCTTGCTGACCGCCACCAGTCACAAGAAGCTGGTTGGGGGAAAATGCCAATTCAAATTTACTTTCCAAATACCGTTTGATTTTGTTACGTAACGGAGTATAGCCTAAAAGATCCATTTCTTTTTCTTCCGCTAAGATTTCTTCAAGAGAATAAGAAGGAAACTCAAAATTCGGCAAAAGCTCATCTGGCATCTCGCTAGCGTATAAATCAAGAAACGATGTTTTTTGGATCTGCTTTGCTTCTCTTATTTTTTGCTCATACCAGTCCGTCTGCTCATAACGAGGAGAGATCATTTGCCGCCAATCGATTCTTGGAACAGCGAATTTCCCCCATTCAGTCTGATTAACAAACCATCCGCTGCCACGTTTGCTCGTTAGTACCCCAAGCTCCCTAAGCTCTTCCAATGCATGGACAACGGTGGAACGATTCACACCAAAAAGTTTCCCTAGTTTTCGTTCTGATTCAAGTTGACTTCCAGGATTGATCCTTCCGTTTTCGATTTCTCTCATAATCTGTTCCATGATTTGACGATAAATCGGTCCTTGTTTTTTCTCTACTTTTTCCCACATAAGCTTCTCTTTTCTATTGTCTATTTTTTCTTTTGATTTTACCGAATTTACGAGAAAAAAGAAAAACTTTTTTTGCAAAACATAAGGGACTGTGACAAAAATCTTATCACAGTCCCTTATTCTGAATAATGATGTTCAAAAGCTTGTATCTGCGATAATAAGTCCAGCCAAACAAAACATATAAAGAACTATTTTTGTTTGGCTGTTCTTATTACTTAATGCAGGACAACTTTTTCACAACATCCTAATATTTTATTTATTTTTTAGATTGTGTCTCCATTAAAAATCGAATTTTTCACGATGACATAGTCAACTTTTCGAATGGCTTCCAGATCTCTTCCTCCAGCATAAGAAATAGATGATTGAAGGTCTTGTTGCATTTCCACTAGTGTATCTTTCAAAGATCCTTTATGCTGGATCCAGATTTTCTTTCCTTCAACATTTCGTTTTTCGCCTTTTTGGAATTCTGAAGCAGAACCAAAGTATTCTTTATACACGATTCCATTTTCGACTTTTGTTTCGCCAGGAGATTCCTCGTGACCGGCAAACAATGAACCAATCATGACCATTGTCGCACCAAAACGGACAGATTTTGCAATATCGCCATGTGTTCTGATCCCACCGTCAGCGATGATCGGCTTGCGAGCTGCTTTCGCACACCATCTAAGAGCTGCCAGTTGCCAGCCTCCAGTCCCAAAGCCTGTCTTGATTTTTGTAATACATACTTTTCCTGGACCAATCCCGATTTTTGTTGCATCTGCGCCCGCATTTTCCAATTCACGGACGGCTTCCGGTGTACCAACATTACCGGCAATCACAAAAGTTTCAGGCAAATATTTTTTAATATGCTGAATCATATCAATAACTGAGTTAGCATGTCCATGTGCGATGTCGATAGTGATATAATCAGGATTTAGCGATTCTTCTGCCAACTTCTCTATAAAGGAATATTCCTCTTTCTTGACGCCAACACTGATTGAGGTAATCAATCCACGCTTTTTCATTTTTTTGATAAACGGAATTCGAGCTGCTTCATCAAACCGATGCATGATATAGAAATAACCATTTTCCGCTAAGAATTCTGCGATTGTTTCATCAATAATCGTCTGCATGTTGGCAGGCACTACTGGCATTTTGAATGTATGTTTACCTAATGTGACCGTTGTATCACATTCAGAACGGCTATTTACGATACATTTATTAGGAATTAATTGAATATCTTCGTAATCAAATACTTTCATTACATTATCCTCCTGATGTTCACATCCAGCAAAACACGAACATTATTAATTTAATCAAGGCTTTTTTTAGCGCCCTATGTAATTTAACTCAATTAAGCGAAAAAATCAAGAGAAAAAAAGACAAATTATACGAATAATAAAAAAACAAATATTATTTTTAATCTACTTTAACAAAGTGACAAATGTTCGCTTTTAGCGAAAAAAAGACTGTGACAAATGTCTTGTCACAGTCTTTTTTCTGGATAACCGGCGTTCTCCTACGTTGTTCGTTTTTTCTTATTATACAAGTCTAGCACAACGGCTAAAAGCAAGATCAATCCTTTGATTGCCTGCTGCCAGTCTACCCCGACGCCTAAAATCGACATGCCATTGTTCAATACACCCATGACCAAGCCACCGACAATCGCACCCATGATTGTTCCAATGCCGCCGGAAGTCGAAGCACCACCAAAATATACTGCCGCCATTGCATCCAGTTCCATCGATGTACCTGCTTGAGGTGTTGCCGCATTCAATCGAGCAGCTAAAACTAATCCAGCTAAAGCTGCCATGACTCCCATGTTGACGAATACCCAGAACGTGATTCGCTTTGTTTTGATCCCTGATAGTTCAGCCGCTTTTCGATTTCCGCCCGTCGCATAAATCTGTCGACCTGCTACTGTTTTATTTGTCAAAAACCCATATGCTGCAACGATCAAACCAAGAATGATCAAAATAATCGGATACCCTTGATAAGAGGCAAAGATATAAGTTATTCCTAGTACAACGACTGCTGTAAATACCGCCTTTACCAAGAAAGCTGCTGGAGATTCCACTTCAAATAAATGATTTTTCCGACGATTTCTTGTTCGCCATTGACCAACAACTAACACGATCGTGATGATCATTCCTAAAATCAATGTCAAGAAGTGAAGGCTGCTTCCTTCGCTTAAGTCTGGTAAATAACCCGTAGACATTTTTTGGAAAACAGCTGGAAAAGGTGCTAGAGATTGGCCTCCTAGAACAACTTGTGTCAGTCCACGAAACATCAGCAATCCTGCTAAAGTCACGATAAACGCCGGTATCCCTGCATAAGCTACCCAAAAACCTTGCCATGCGCCGATCAGCCCGCCTACTGCAAGACATGCGATAACTGTCATCCACGGGTTCATTTGGCGATTGACCATCATCATGCCCGCAATTGCACCAACAAACGCCATCACTGACCCTACCGACAAATCCACATGACCTAAGAGCACAACTAATAACATCCCTGCAGCTAGTACTAATATATGGCTATTTTGCAGAACAAGGTTAGTTATATTCAATGGACGCCAGAAAATACCATCCGTCATCAATTGAAACGCAATAAGTAGTCCCGCTAAAATGATCACCATGCTGTAGCGACCAAAAAGATCAGCTGCTCTACTTTTCAAATTTAGTTTTTTCTCTTTTTTATCCGTAAGATTTTTTGCCTGTTCCAACTTAACCCACCTCTTCTTTCGTCATTAATTTCATCAAGACTTCCTGATCTGCATCTTCTCGCGAGACTTCTCCTGTAATACGTCCTTCGTTCATCGTATAGATTCGATCACACATCCCTAATATTTCAGGAAGTTCAGAAGAGATAAGACAGACAGCTTTGCCATTTGCTGCCATTTCTTCGATAATCGTGTAGATCTCATATTTTGCCCCAACATCTATCCCACGGGTTGGCTCATCCAAAAAAAGAATATCGGGTTGTGTCATCAGCCACTTGGATAAAACGACTTTTTGTTGATTCCCACCACTAAGACTACTGACAATTTGATGGATGGAGTTTGTTTTTATACGCATCTTTTTCCGGAAATTTTCTGCCTCAGTTACTTCTTTTTCTTTATCTAATACTCCTTTTTGACTTATTTTATCCAAACTGCTCAGCGTCACGTTTTCCCGAATATCCATCAGCAGATTCAGTCCTAAAGATTTTCGGTCCTCCGAGACATAAGCGAGTCCGTTTGCAATGGCTGAAGGAACGGTCTTAACTGATATCTCTGCCCCTTCCTTTAATATACGTCCGGATATCTTGCTTCCATAAGAATGTCCAAATAGACTCATAGCGAATTCAGTTCTGCCCGCTCCCATCAGTCCAGCTATTCCTACAATCTCTCCTTTTTTCAAATGCAAGTTGATGTGGTCGTTTATGATTCGCTCATGATCAAGAGGGTGATAGACCGTCCAGTCTTCTACTTTAAAATAAACTTCTCCAATATCCGGTTTTCTTTCAGGATAACGATCAACTAAATCTCTGCCCACCATCCCGCGAATAATATGCTCTTCGCTGATCATTTCATTTTCTAGCGTCTCAATCGTCTGTCCATCCCGTAAAATGGTGATTCGATCTGCGATATCCACGATTTCATTCAGCTTATGTGAAATAATGATGGAGGTTACACCTTGCTCTTTCAACTCTCGGATCAATCTCAGCAAATTCGCGCTTTCTTCTTCATTCAATGCAGCGGTAGGCTCATCCAAAATCAACAGACGGACGGATTTTGATAATGCTTTAGCTATTTCAACTAATTGCTGTTGCCCTACGCCAATCTGGGATACTAGAAGATTCGGGTCGATAGATAAACCGACTTTATTCAGCAGTTCATACGTTTTCTTTTCTGTCAGTTCCCAATCAATCACGCCTCTTTCTGCTTGTTCATTTCCGAGAAAAATATTCTCTTTTATTGAAAGATAAGGACTTAGTGCTAATTCTTGATGAATGATGACGATGCCTTTTTCTTCACTATCTTTCAAATCTTTGAATTGACACAGCTTTCCATCATAAAAGATTTCCCCGTCATAGGAGCCATATGGATACAAGCCGCTCAAGACATTCATCAATGTTGATTTTCCCGCTCCGTTTTCTCCGCACAATGCATGGATTTCCCCACGTTCAATCATCAGATTCACGCAATCTAACGCTCGGATTCCAGAAAATTTTTTGGTGATATCTGCCATTTTTAAAATACAATCCGCCATAATTCTTATCCTCTCTCTGACTTAGATCTCTTTAGTTCCTTGTTTGGTTCCTCTTAATTTTTCAGATCGGATTCTTTATAATAATCTGTGTCGATCAGCTCTGCTTGATAATTATCTTTATCGACAGATACTGTATTTGCTAAATACGTAGGGACAGTTTTCACCCCATTATCATAAGTTTCAGTATCGTTGACCGGGACCTCTTCTCCATCACTGATTGCTTTGATCATTTCAATCGTATTTTTTGCTAAGATACGTGTGTCTTTAAAGATCGTTTGTGTTTGTTCCCCGGCAATGATCGATTTAACGCCAGCAACTGTCGCATCTTGTCCAGTAATCACAGGTAAAGGTTTACTTTCACTCCCATACCCCACGCCTTTTAATGACGAAATGATCCCTAAACTTATTGGATCATATGGCGACAAAACAGCATCCAATGTTTGGTCAGTATAATTTGCGCTTAACAGATTATCCATCCTTGCTTGCGCCGTAGAACCATCCCAGCGAAGCGTAGCGATTTGACTGAAACTCGTCTGTCCAGATGGCACAACCAACTGACCGTTGTCCATATATGGTTGTAAAACAGACATCACTCCGTTGTAATTAATTAGTGCATTGTTGTCGTCAGGCGAACCACCAAATAATTCAATCGTGAATGGTCCTTTTCCTTCTTTCAATCCTAAGTGCTCTTCAATATAAGCTGCTTGCGATACACCTACTCCAAAATTATCAAAAGTCGCGTAATAATCGACATTTTCTGAATTCATCAGTAAACGATCATAGGCGATCACCTTGATATCTGCTTCTTTTGCTTTAGCTAACACATCAGTTAAAGCCGAACCATCGATAGAAGCAATCACAAGTGTATCTACCCCTTTTGTAATCATATTTTCGATTTGTGCTACTTGATTTTCTACTTTATCTTCTCCATATTGAAGATCTGTTTTATAACCCAGTTTTTCTAATTCCGAGACCATGTTGTTCCCATCAGCGATCCATCTTTCTGCTGATTTGGTCGGCATAGCGATTCCTACATACCCCGTACTATCATCTGCAGATCCTGAATTGCCACACGCACTTAATAGAATGCTTGCGGTCAAAATAACGATACTCCCAACAATCTTTCTAAATTTGTTTTTCATTTTTTATCCCCCATTTCAATTGATACACCGAGTATAGCTAATAAAGAAAGCGTTAACATTGATTTTTTTATGGGATTTACTTTAAATTTTTTAGGTGTACTTTTTTTGTCTTGGATTTTTTTAAGTTTCTTGGATTTTTTTCGATTGATTCCTTTTGACTTTGATTTTCCCTTTTATCTGATAAGATAGTACTAACAAATCCAGATGGAGTGATTTAAAGTGAAACGTGTTTTATTTTTTTTAGCCCTTGTTGTAATCGCTTACCAAATGATGGGGTGTACACTTAATACAAAGGATGCACCTGACCCACTAGTCGTTGGTTTTTCGCAATCAGGAACGGAGAGTAGCTGGCGGAAAAAGCATACTGAATCAATTATCACTGCGCTTGAAAAAGAAGATTACCAAGTTCTCTACCGAAATGGCTACATGAATCAGGAACGACAAATCCAAGATATACGGACGTTCATTGCCTATAAAGTGGATATGATCATTTTTACTCCTTTGCAAGAATCCGGGTGGGACTCTGTATTAAAAGAAGCAAAGCGAGCAGGGATCCCTGTCATACTTGTCGACAGACATATTCAAACGAATGATCCCGAGCTTTTCGTCACCCACATTGGCCCCAGTTTCAAAGCAGAAGGAAATCGGGCGGGTTTATTTGTCAGCAATCACTTCACAAATTCAAAGAAACAGGAAATCAGAATCCTAGAACTTGCTGGTTCAGAGAACTCCACACCGACCAAGCTACGCTCCGAAGGATTTTTGGAATCAATCAATCGTAAACCAACCCTAAAAAAAGATGGAACCATCGACCATAAACCTCCAATGACTATTGTTCACCGAATTGTCGGTGATTTTATTCGGATGAAAGGAAAAGACCAGATGAAACGATATTTAGAAACAAATGATTTATCCGAAATCGATGTATTATACAGCCATAGTGATGAAATGACCCACGGTGCTTTAGCTGCGATAAAAGAAACATCGGTTAAACCTGGAAAAGATTTGATTATTGTAACGATTGATGGACAAGAAGATATGATCGAGAAGCTGCGGTCAGGAATCGTCAATTGCGTAGTCGAGTGTAAACCTGATGTCGGCTGGTATGTAGCCAATACCGTTACTCGTTATTTTGGAAATATTCAAACAGGAAAAACATTACCTAAAGATATTTTTATTTCCGAGACTGTCTTTTCCCAACAGAATATGACTAATATTCCAACCAGAAATTATTGACTGGAGAAGTATCATGACAAAAAATTTAAGCATAAAACAGATTTTTGCCCAAGCAAACAAAGCCATACTTCTATTTGCTGTTATCCCTTTGCTACTGAGCATACTGTTATATTCGCAACAGCTTTTGATTTATCAACAGACGATCGCAAATATCCAAAAAGCAGATGCAATTGCTTTGAAGGTTGATCAAAAAGTTTTGGAAAGTATGTGGGACTTGATTTCTGGCCAAGTAACCGTAGATGAGTTCAATGAGGAAAATATCCTAGAAGAACTTAGGAATGATATTCGAGAGATCAAAAATAATACAAATACACTTAAAGAAATTAGTACGTTAGATGTATCGCTACGTACGATCGATACACTGGAAGATTATCAAAACGAGCTGATCAATAATATCTTGGCAAAAGATTTTATGGATACCAATGAAGAGATCATCAATCAGGTAGATTCTGTCACTCAACTGCTGTCAGATATCTTACAAGATTTTGTTCGTGTGGAGATCGACTTAGCAAGCAAAAAAAATACGACACTTGTCCGCTCGCTCATTCTATTAACAATAGTGGAACTTGGAGTTCTTAGTACCATTTTTTTCTATGCGAAAAAGAATCGTCGCTTTTTAGAGAGAAAGGTCCAAGAACCGATCAATCAGCTGATCGAGATGTCAGAACAACTTTCTTCAGGGAACCTTGGCTTTCGTTTAACCCTGCCGGAAACACTGGAATTACAAACACTTACCGCTAGCATGAATAAAATGGCGGAAGATCTAAACCAGTCTTTACGGGAGAACGCTTTGAAACAATACCATTTAGCACAAAGTGAAGTTCGTGTATTGCAAGCTCAGATTACTCCCCATTTTATTTATAACAGTTTGGATGCCATTATTTCTTTGATCGAACAAGACTGCTTTGAAGAAGCTCTGACTATGACCCATGCACTTTCCGGCTTTTTTCGTACGTCTTTAAGCAAAGGACAAGACTGGATTCCTCTTGAAAAAGAAATTAGCCATATCAATGATTATCTAGTCATCTTAAAAATAAGATACGGCCATATGCTTGACTATAAGATCGATATACCAGAAACACTTTTTCCTGTTTCTATTTTAAAAATGATCTTGCAGCCATTGATTGAAAATGCTGTATACCATGGAACGAAGTACGTCCGTCACAAAGGATTTATTCGTATTACCGCATGCAAAATCGATGAGATGATCCAATTCAAAGTCACAGACAACGGGATTGGCATCCCTGCAGAAAAACTGGCAGAAATACGTAAAGAGTTAGCCAAAGGTATCGATTCAGATTTCAGTATCGGCTACGGACTTTACAACGTAAACAAGCGTCTCCTTCTTTATTACGGAAATGATCAAAAACCTATCACGATTGACAGCAAATACCGAGAAGGAACAACTGTCACACTGATGATCCCTCTATCTCCCAAAACAATTGGAGGAAACAAACATGTATAAAGTTTTTATCATCGAAGACGAATACCTCATTCGCAATAACTTGCGGGAACAAATAACTGTCCTTGGTTCTTATTATCCAATCACTTATGTCGGCGAAGCTGGAGATGGTGAGATGGCACTGTCTTCAATTATCGACTTACAGCCCGACATCATTCTGACTGATATCCAAATGCCTTTCATGGACGGGTTGACTTTTTCAAAAGAAGCAAGGAAACTACTTCCTTGGACTCGTCTCATATTTATTAGTGGATTCGACGATTTCGATTATATGAAAGGAGCAATCCAGGTACAGGCAGATGATTATCTGCTTAAACCGATTAAAAGTAACGAATTGAAACAAGCAATAGAAAAAGCAGTAACTGCTTTAGATTTGCAGCAAAAAGAAACGCACACTTCTTCTGATCTTGTTTTCGAATTGAAAAAAAATCATTTCTTGAACGGTTTGTTCAAAGGCTCACTTACGATCAGTGAAACATTGAAACTTGCTGAATCTTTCAATCGCTCTTTAGCAGGGAAAAAAATGACCGTATTATTAGCAGCAAACCAAGTCAGTACAGACTTTGAAGATTACGCTCATCTCAGTGATTATTTGAAGTTTTTATTTAGGAAGAATCAACAAGTGATCTTCTCTGCTGTTTCCTCTCGATTCATCAAATTTTTAATAGTTGATTCTCTTGAAGAAAATGTGATCGAGACCAGTTATCAGGTAGCCCAAACGTTGGTCCATGAATTAGAAAAGGGACAAAAAAATAATTTTTCTGTCGCCATTGGTCCTGTCGCAGAAAGAATCAGCGAATTACCTGCATCTTTTGAGATCACGCAGATGATACTTGAAACCGCCAGTTCCCTTAAAGAACAAATTATCAGCTATGAGGATTTGATTCAAGAAGCGAAACTTCCAGTTGATTCTGTCTTTTACTTTGACCTCTCACTTGATTTGTCTTCATTATCGAAAAACGAAGTATCTAAGTACATCGAACACTTGACGAAACCACAAGGCACACCAACTCGAACACGATTATATCGTTTATTTGTCTTGACTAAGCTACTCCAGCATGTCTGCCTGAAAGAAAAGAAAATCCCGCAAGAAATGGTTCATTGCACATCCACCAGTCAACGCTTAGCAATCAGCGCCGACGACTCGCTTTACCGTTCGACAGTTTATATGTTCATTTCTTTCTTAACTGCTCTGCCCTCACAGCCTTCAAGGAACAAATATCAGCCAATTTTGAACCATGCATTGGATTTTATCAAAGAAAATTTTACCGATCCAGATATGTCCTTAACTTGGGTCGCTCAACAAGTTGCATTAAGTCCCTCTCATTTCAGTACGATTTTTTCTCAATCGTTTAACCAAACATTCATCGATTATCTGACAGAACAAAGAATCGAATTAGCAAAAAAATTATTGCAGCAATCAGACTATCGTATTTCAGATATTGCTTTTGAAATTGGTTATAATGACCCTAACTATTTCAGTTATTTATTTAAGAAAAAACAAGGGATTTCTCCAAAAGAATATCGGACACAGCTTTTCCTTAAAAACAAAAATAACCAATAAACGAAATCCGTACAATGATACTCTTTCCATTTGCAATTAAAAAAGACAGAATATCTCGAAGCTGAAAACAGCTTTCAAGTTATTCTGTCTTTTTAATTTATAGCCCTTTTGACCTGCTTATGACAATCTTTAAGGTAAAATGTTTCCAGCAGCACGGTACAATTCGTACCAATCTTCCCGAGACATATTAATTTCTGAAGCTTGAGCGATTTCCTTGATTCGCCCTATGTTCATCGTACCGGCGATCACTTGCATATTGGCTGGATGGCGCAAAATCCAAGCAGAAGCCAAGCCAGTTGGTGTCGTTTGATATTTAGCTGCTAGTTCTTCTAATGTTTGGTTTAATTCAGGGAATTTTTCGTTCCCGATAAATACACCTTCAAAAAATCCATACTGGTATGGTGACCATGCTTGGATCGTCATATCATGCAATCGGGAATAATCAAGTACACTACCGTCATGATCGATACTTGCTTCATCTGTCATATTGACATGAATCCCTTGATCGATCATTCCAGTATGTTTCAAGCCAAATTGCAGCTGATTAGCTACTAATGGTTGACGAACATATTTTTTCAGCAATTCGATTTGCATTGGTTTTTGATTGCTGACGCCAAAATAACGAACTTTTCCTGACCGTTCCAATTCATCAAACGCTTCAGCTACTTCCTCTGGTTCTACCAATGTATCTGGACGATGAAGAAGTAAAGCATCCACATAATCCATTTTCAGACGGGTCAAACTTTTTTCTACAGATTCAATGATATGTTTTTTAGAAAAATCAAACATCACACCTGGAACGATTCCACATTTTGTTTGAATAAAAAGATCTTCTCGTTTGATTGATGTTTTTGCTAGAGCATCTGCAAAGATTTCTTCATATTCACCGTTTCCATAAATATCTGCATGGTCAAAAAAATCAATGCCGTTTTCATAAGCTGTCTCAATCACTTTTACTGGATCTTCCGCATTGTTGATACGCATACAGCCTAAGATCACTGCAGCTGCTTTCTGATCAGAAGTACCTAATTGAATTTTTTTCATCTGAACTCCTCCTTATTTATATACACAACAAAAGTGTACCACACTCTTTATGAAAAGGCTTCACTAAAATCGGCGCTTCCGATTATGTTTGTTGTATTTTTTATAAATGGAAGCAGCTGATTTACTTCACGATCAGTTCGCTATTGGCAGCTTTTTCTCCAATATCTGTACGATAAAATGTTCTATCTGTCGTTTTATCCATTAACGCGGTGTAGATTTTTTTCTGTGCTTCTTTGATCGTCTCACCGTATGCTTCTACTAAATAAAGACGTCCTCCTGCTCCAACTAGTTTGCCGTTATTTGAGGAAACTCCAGCATAGTAAACAGAGAGCTCTTCTTCCGGAAAATCTGGTAGAACCATTCCTGTCTCATATTCTTCGGGGTAACCGGCAGCTGCAACCACAACGCCTACATTGTATCCTTCTTGCTGCCACTTTAACTCTACTGTACGATTCTCTAATAAATCATCGATTACTTGCGCAAAGTCACTCTTCAACCGAGAAAGAACGACTTGCGTTTCAGGATCACCGAAACGCGCATTGAATTCGATCACTTTTGGTCCTTCCTTCGTAGCAATCAAACCCGCATATAAAACACCCGTGAAAGAGCGTCCTAGTTCTTTCATTCCCAAAGCCGCTGGTTTTAAAACTTCTTCCACAGCTTTTTCAATCATCTTTTTTGAAATTTGCGGTACTGGTGAATAAGCACCCATTCCGCCTGTATTTGGCCCTTTATCGTTATCAAATGCCCGCTTATGATCTTGCGAAATGACCATCGGATACACCTTGGTATCACGGACAAACGCCAAAAGGGAGAATTCTTCTCCTGCCAAAAACTCTTCTACGACGATTTTTTTGCTGCTATCCCCAAATCGATGCTGGTTCAACATTTGTTCTGCCGCATCCAGCGCTTCCTTCACTGTGGTAGCCACGACTACACCTTTCCCAGCTGCTAAGCCGTCCGCTTTCACTACGATTGGCGCACCATTTTCTTTGATATACGCTGCTGCTTTTTCGTAACATTCAAAACTTCTGGATTTAGCTGTCGGGATTTGATAAGTATCCATTAATTGTTTAGCAAAACTTTTCGAACCTTCGATCAGAGCTGCTGCTTTTGTCGGACCGAAGATTTTCAATCCTTCCGCCATAAAATCATCGACGATCCCATTTAACAAAGGAACTTCAGGACCAACGATACTCCAATCAATAGCCTCTTTCTTAACAAAATGGATTAACGCTGAATGATCTCGCTCACTGATAGCGACACAATTGATACCATCTTTTGTCATCCCCGGATTTCCTGGCGCACAATACACCGTATCCACCTTCGGACTGGCTAAAAGTTTTTTACTTATTGCATGTTCACGACCACCTGCACCGATTACCAAAACGTTCATTTATCCGACTCCTCTCTAATGTCTAAAATGCCGAACATCAGTAAAGACCATTGCTAGATCGTATTTATTCGCCATATCAATAGAATCTTGGTCTTTGATGCTTCCTCCTGGCTGAATGATTGCTTTTATACCATGTTTGGCTGCATATTCAACCGAATCATCCATTGGAAAATAAGCATCGCTAGCTAAAACTGCACCTTCCATTTTCTCTTTCGCTTGTTCAATCGCAATTTTTACTGAACCGACTCGATTCATCTGCCCGGCTCCGATTCCTACTGTCTGACGTTCGTTTGCCAGTACGATCGCATTAGATTTCACATGTTTGACAGCTTTCCAAGCAAACGCCAATGCTTTTGCTTCTGCTGGAGTCGGCTTACGTTTTGTCACGACTTTCCACTCTTCTTCATTTTCTATTGCCAGATCTTGATCTTGTACAAGAAGTCCACCTAAGACTGAGACCGTTTCTTCTCGATTTTGATTTTCTTCCTGCGCAAAGTCTATTGTCAGTAATCGGATGTTTTTCTTTTTTTGCAGTAATTCCAAAGCTTCTTGTGTATAAGAAGGGGCAATGATGATTTCTAGAAACAGCTTATGCATCTGTTCTGCTGTTGGCAGATCTACTTCTCGATTCAAAACGATGATCCCACCAAAGATTGAAACAGGATCTGCTTCATACGCTGCTTCCCACGCTTCTAAAATCGTAGATGCTGTCCCAATACCACAAGGATTCATGTGTTTCAAGGCGACTACCGTTGGCTCGTCATATTCCTTCATGATCCGTAGCGCAGCATCTGCATCTCGGATATTATTATAAGAAAGTTCTTTCCCATGGAGTTGTTTTGCTGCTGCGATCGAATATTTTTCCAGAAGAGCGGACTGATAAAAGGCAGCGGCTTGATGGCTATTTTCACCGTAACGAAGCGTTTGTTTTCGTTCATACGTAAGTGTCAATTTTTCCGGTTCTTTTTCTTCCACCCAATCCGTTAAGTATTGAGCGATCAGTGCATCATATGCCGCAGTATGACGAAAGACTTTTGCCGCTAGTTTTTGTCTGAAAGAAAGTGAAGTATGCCCATACTGACGTAATTCTGAAAGTACTTCTTCATAGTCAGATGGATCAACAACAGAGGTGACAAATTCATGGTTTTTTGCTGCACTACGGAGCATACTAGGACCACCGATATCAATTTTTTCAATAGCTTCTGCTATTTCGACATCTGGTTTCATAATCGTTTCTTTGAAAGGATATAAATTGACACAAACAAAGTCGATTGGTTGGATATTTTCCGTTTCCATTGCCTCCATATGGCTAGGGAGATCGCGTCTTCCTAAAAGACCACCATGGATTTTAGGATGAAGTGTTTTGACACGGCCATCCATCATTTCAGGAAACCCTGTCACTTCTTCGATCGAAAGCGTTTTGATCCCAGCTTTATCCAACGCATGCTTTGTTCCTCCTGTTGAAATGATTTCTACTCCTTGTTCAATCAAACCTTGGGCAAATGCTACAATCCCAGTTTTATCTGATACACTGATCAATGCTCTTGTCATTTCAGATAGCCTCCATTTTCAATAATTTCACTAATCACTTCTGGATAGATTCGATGCTCTACTCTATGGATTTTTTCTTCTAAAGAATCGAACGTGTCCTCCTGTTCAATTCTCACTTTTTCCTGCCGGATGATTGGTCCAGTATCTACACCTTGGTCGATATAATGAATTGTGACACCCGTTTCTTTTACTCCAGCTTCAAAGGCATCACGTATGCCATGCAAACCAGGGAAGGCAGGTAAAAGAGACGGATGGATATTGATGATTCTTTTATCATAATTTTTCAGCAATACCGGTCCAATGATTCGCATATATCCAGCTAATACGATCAAATCGATCTTTTTTTCTTTCAATTTATGCAAAATTGCTTCTTCATACTCTTTTTTTGAATCAAATTCTTTAGGTGAAAAACAATCTGCCGGTACACTCAACGCAGTTGCACGTTTCAAAACATATGCTTCAGGCTGATCACAAAACAACCAGTCAATCGAAGATTCCAATCCTTTTTTCGATAGATAATCGGCTAGCGCTTGAAAGTTGCTTCCGTTTCCAGAAGCAAAAACAGCGATTCTCATCGTTCTTCTCCTATAAACACCACACGATGTTTTTCTTTGGCGATCACTTTCCCGATTTCATAAACTTTTTCGCCAGCTTGCTCAATTTCGTGTACTATTTCTTTTACTTTCGATTCTTCGACTGCCAGGACCATGCCGATGCCCATATTGAAGATTTCATACATCTCCATCTCAGGAATTTCACCATATTTTTGTAAACAGCCGAATATTGGAAGAATCGGCCATGAGCCAAGTTTGATTTGTGCAGCCATAGATTCTGGTAACATTCGCGGGATATTTTCTACAAACCCTCCACCAGTGATATGTGCAGCTCCTTTTATTTTCTTTTCTTTGATCAGCGGAAGCAAAGAAGAAACATAGATTTTCGTTGGCTCAAGCAATTCTTCGCCAAGTGTTTTTTTCAATTCTGGCAGTTTTGATGATAAAGAAAACTGCTGCTGCTCAAAGAAAATTTTGCGAACAAGAGAGTACCCATTTGAATGAATCCCGCTAGATGCTATTCCAAGCAACACATCTCCTGGGTTGATCGTTTCTCCTGTCAATAATTGAGATTTTTCAGCTATCCCTACAGCAAATCCGGCTAGATCATAATCATTACCTGAGTACATACCAGGCATTTCAGCTGTTTCTCCGCCAATCAGCGCCATATTTCCTTGAACACATCCATCTGCTACACCTTTTACTACATTTTCCAAACGTATCGGATCATTTTTCCCCGTTGCTAAGTAGTCTAAGAAATATAACGGCTCTGCGCCTTGTGCTAAGATATCATTGACACACATCGCTACGCAGTCGATCCCGATTGTATCGTGTTTGTCTGCTTCGATTGCCACTGCTAATTTTGTCCCCACACCATCGGTCCCCGAGACAAGGACTGGCTCTTTTAATTGAAAGACCGATAAATCAAAACAACCGCCGAATCCTCCTATAGCGCCCATCATACCTAAACGTTCCGTTTTTTTGACATGCTTCTTGATCCGTTCTACTACTTCATATCCAGCTTCGACATCTACGCCAGCTTTTGCGTATGCATTTGCCATTGAATTCATATACTCCCTTCTTGGTCTGCTTTTAAAAGAACGATACTTTTTCTTTTAGCGATTCCTGATACTTTTCTTCATAGTCATATAACGGCGTTGGATAATCTCCGTTGAAATAAGCCATACACAATCCTGAATACGGGCCATCCTTTTTCAGTCCAATCGATTCGATCAGACCCTCTTCACTTAAAAATCCTAAAGAATCTGCACCGATACATTCTTTGATTTCATCAATCGTGTGATTTGCCGCAATGAGTTCTTTACGCGTTTGAATATCAATCCCGTAAAAACATGGATATTTCAAAGGAGGAGAAGCAATCCTCACATGGACTTCTTTTGCTCCTGCTTCTTTCAAAAGATGGACGATCCGTCTGCTTGTCGTACCCCGAACAATTGAATCATCGACCATAATCACCTTTTTACCTTCCACCACTCCTCGTACAGCAGATAATTTCATTCGAACACCTTGCACTCTTAGCTCAGGCGTTGGCTGGATAAATGTTCGGGCAATGTATTGATTTTTTACTAATCCGATTTCATAAGGGATTCCACTAGCTTCCGCATAACCGCTTGCGGCTGACAAAGAAGAATTAGGTACGCCGACGACCATATCTGCTTTTACTGGCGATTCTTTCGCTAAATTCCGTCCCATATTTTTCCGTGCAGTATGCACATTGATCCCTGCGATGTTTGAATCTGGTCTGGCAAAATAGATATATTCCATCGAACAAATGGAAAGCTGCGTATTCTTCGTAAAGCAATCAATCTGGATTCCTTCGTCATTGATAATCACTATCTCTCCAGGCTGGACATCTCTTATAAAACGTGCCCCGATAACTTCTAATGCACAAGTTTCCGAGGCAATCACGTATGCTCCGTTTTTCATTTGTCCGATTGCTAATGGACGAAAACCATTTGGGTCCAAAGCGGCAATCATTGCCGTTTCTGTCATTAATAAATAGGCAAATCCACCTTTGACTTCATTTAAAGCACTTTTCAATTTATTTAAAAAATCTGTTTCTTCACTTCGTCGGATCAAATGCATCAATATCTCCGTATCGGAGTTAGAATGGAAGATCGCCCCATTTTCCTCTAACTCTTTTCTAAGTGAACGAGCATTGATCAAATTGCCGTTATGCGCTAAGCCGATCGACTGATCATGAAATTTGAATAGAAAAGGCTGAATATTGTCCACACTTCCATTGCCTGCTGTTGCATAACGTACATGTCCGATTGCAGCTTCTCCTGTTAACTGCTGCAGTTTTCTTTGATCTTTGAATACCTCAGAAAGCAGCCCCAGATCTCGATGACCCATAAGCTTTCCTCGATCATTGGACACGATGCCCGCACCTTCTTGTCCTCGATGCTGAAGACTATGGAGCCCGAAGTATGCCACACTAGCGGCATCCGGATGACCCCAAACGCCGAAGATCCCGCATTCTTCATTTAAACTCTTCACTTCATAAGACATACGATTGCATCCTCCCAGCACTTTCTTGCTACTGCAGTTTCTATTTTGATCTGACCGTCAGTTGCTGAAATTTCGATCATCGCTTCTTCCGTCACTTTTCCTGCTAAAATAGCAGAATCACCCATCATTTCTTCGAATCGTGTCTTATTTTCCGGTGCGACTGTCAACACAAATCTTGATTGAGTTTCTGCAAATAATTGAGCAGAGGACAATTCAAACTGTACAGATATCCCTAGCTGATGTTTGAAAGCTGATTCTGCCAGTGCAATTGCCAAGCCACCTTCTGAACAGTCATGAGCACTTTCAATCAATCCGTTTTGGATGGCTGTCAATACTAACTCTTGGTTTCTCTTTTCAATGGATAGATCAAAGTTTCGGATCACACCTTCGATTCTTCCAAGCTGCATCTTTTGTAATTCACTGCCATCAAAATCTGCAAACGTCTTACCTAATATATAGATTAGATCCCCTGATTTTTTGAATTCCTGAGTAGTGATATGTTTATGATCCTCAATCAATCCGACCATACCAATCATTGGTGTTGGATAGATTGCTTGACCATCCGTTTCATTATATAAAGAGACATTTCCTGAAATAACAGGAGTTCCTAACGTTTCACACGCAGCAGCAATTCCATCAGCTGAAGTCGATAATTCCCAAAAAACTTCTGGTTTATCAGGAGAACCATAGTTCAGGCAGTCGGTGATCGCCAAGGGCTTGCCACCGCTAGCAATAATATTTCTAGCAGCTTCTGCCACTGCTATTTGTCCTCCGATTTTTGGATCCAAATAGAGATAGCGAGCGTTGCAGTCTGTGGTCATCGCTAATGCTTTATTCGTCCCTCTAACCCTCATCACAGCAGCATCGCTTCCTGGACGGACAACTGTATTTGTTTGTACTTGTGAATCATAAGTTTCGTAGATTGAACGTTTTGAAGCAATCGTCGGTTGCTGCAGCAGATCAAGCAATACTTGTCCAGGTTCTTCGATAACTGGCTGATAAGGAGCTAACTGCTGAAATTCTACGATTCGAGCTGGTTCTTTCATTTCTTTATGATAAACTGGTGCATCTTCAGCTAATGCATCGACTGGCAGATTTGCTACTTCTTCTCCTTGATGATATAGCCGATATTGCCCGTCGTCTGTTACTTTACCGATAGTGACTGCATCTAGATCATACTTCTGAAATAGTTCTTGGATTTTTTCTTCCTCTCCTGATTTGACACAAATCAACATCCGTTCTTGTGATTCCGATAGCATCATTTCATAAGGTGTCATCCCAGTTTCTCTTTGTGGGACTTCATCTAATGTCAATATAAGTCCTGAGCCAGCTTTTGAAGCCATTTCCGCACTAGATGAAACAAGTCCTGCTGCTCCCATATCCTGTATACCTATTAGAGAATCCGAATGATGCAAGATTAATTCCAAACACGCTTCAAGCAGCAGCTTTTCCATAAAAGGATCGCCTACTTGTACAGCAGAACGTTGCTGTTCTTCTTCTTGATTAAATTCTTCTGAGGCAAAAGTTGCTCCGTGGATACCGTCGCGACCTGTTTTTGCACCTACATACATGATCGAATTACCGACGCCAGCGGCTTGCCCTTTCTGGATATGTTTGTGTTCAATCAAACCTACGCACATTGCATTGACTAATGGGTTTCCTTCATAACAAGGATCAAATGCAATTTCGCCGCCTACAGTCGGTATGCCGATACAATTGCCGTATCCGCCGATACCTGCAACTACTTCTTCTAGTAAATATTTCGTTCTTGGATTATCTAATTCGCCGAACCTCAATGAATCTAGCAACGCAATTGGACGAGCCCCCATGCTGAAAATATCTCTGATGATTCCGCCAACTCCTGTCGCAGCTCCTTCATAAGGCTCCACGGCTGAAGGATGATTGTGACTTTCTGCTTTGAAGACAACTGCTAGTCCATCACCGATGTCGACGATGCCTGCGCCTTCTCCAGGGCCTTGCAACACATGAGGTCCACTAGTAGGAAATTTGCGTAGAACCGGTTTAGAATTTTTATAGGAACAATGTTCGCTCCACATAACAGAAAACAGTCCAGTTTCCGTATAATTAGGCATTCTTCCTAAGATATCTTCTTCGATCATTCGATATTCTTCATCAGTCAATCCCCATTCGGCATAGATTCTTTTTTTCTTGATCTCTTCAGCTGTCGGTTCTTTCAATGTTTTCATCTATACGGTCACCTTTCCGAAGTTTTTTAAAATGGAAGCAAAGAACCGTTTCCCATCTTCTGATCCTAGCAAGTCTTCTACTGCACGTTCTGGATGAGGCATCATTCCTAACACATTCCCTGCTTTGTTCGTAATCCCTGCAATGTTTTCCACGCTGCCGTTGATGTTGTCATTATAAGTAAAGGCAATCTGATTATTTTTTTTTAGTTCTTGAAGTGTTTCTTCGTCACAGAAATAATTTCCTTCCCCGTGAGCAACTGGAAGATAGATTATTTCGTCGGCTTCATACTCTGAAGTAAAGGCCGTCTTGGGGTTGACTTTCAATGGTACAGTTTTGCAAATAAAATGCAAAGACTCATTTCGTCTCAGTACACCTGGCAAAAGTCCTGCTTCTGTCAATATCTGGAATCCATTGCATGTACCGAATACTGGTTTCCCTTCTTCAGCAAAACGAATCACTTCTTCCATGATTGTAGAAAACCGGGCAATCGCGCCACATCTTAAATAGTCTCCATATGAGAATCCTCCCGGCAGTAAAACCCCATCAAATCCTTCTAAAGAGGACTCATCATGCCGTACAAATTCGGCATCAGCGCCCATGATCTCGCGAACTGCCCATAACATATCTGCGTCACAATTTGAACCTGGAAAAACGATGACCGCAAATTTCATGTTATACTTCCTCCATTTTTTTGATTTCATATCGATATGTTTCCATATTTACATTTGCAATCAGCTTGTCACAAATCGTTTCAATCACTGTATCGATCGGTTCTTCTGCATCAGCAAGTTGTATCTCAAAGTATTTTCCTATTCGGATATCTTCGATTGTTTCATATCCCATACGATGGACTGCTTTTTTTACTGCCTCCCCTTGAGGATCTAACACTGAATCTTTATAGGTTACATATACTTTTACGAAATACATCATACTCGCTCCTTTTCTTCAGTTAGTTCCGATAGACGGTTATATACTTCTTGATAGACTGGGATCAAATCACCTAGATCTCTGCGGTAAACGTCTTTGTCCATATGTTCATTCGTACGTTCATCCCATAATCGGCAAGTATCCGGTGTTACTTCATCCGCAAGCAAAATTTGTCCATTCGACCGGCCAAACTCTAGCTTGAAATCTACTAAAACCAAACCGACCTTAGCAAATAATTCGGTCAAAATTTCATTAATAGCCAACGCTTGGGCTTTCAGCTCACTGATTTCTTCCGGTTTTGCAAGTTGTAAGAAATAGATATGCTCTTCATTGATAAATGGATCATCCAACTGGTCATCCTTATAGTAGAATTCAATGATTGGTTTGACTAATTCTTTACCTTCGGGAACACCTAGACGTTTTGAGAAACTTCCTGCTGCAATATTTCGGATAACCACTTCCAGAGGGATAATTTGTGCTTTTTTTGCTAATTGTTCGGTTTTAGACAATTGTTCAATAAAATGATTTTTTATTCCTCTTTGAGTCAGATAACGGAAAATTGCACTTGTGATTTGATTATTCAATTCTCCTTTTCCACTTATCTGGTCTTTCCTCGCTCCATTCAACGCAGTTGCCTGATCTAAATATTCAATCCAAATCAAGTTCTCATCAGAAGTAAGATATATTTTTTTGGCTTTCCCTTCATACAAAAGTTCTTTCTTCTCCATGTACGTCTCTCCTTTTTATTTACATTAAAAGCAAATACATCGTTTTTTGTTCGTGTTTTCACTTTAAATTTTAGCAATCATCTTTTTATAAATCAACAAAAATATGTACATTTAAGGCATTAGATTCTTTTAATGTTCGTGTTTTATCAGAAACGAAAATCTTATACCATCAACAAGCGTTTACATTTATACTTAATGATGGTATATTAGAATTAACTAAAAATTTGGATAATGGGTTCGAGGAGGCACTTGCCGATGGAAGATGCAATAAAACAAGGTCAGCTTTTTTTATCAGAATTAACAGCTGAAGAACGTTCCTGTCTATATAATGATTTGCTGTCGATCAAAGACGTTTATTTATGCAATAAAGATACTAGTTTTTATACATTCCGAAAAATCCGCCGAGCAACCAAGCGCTGTGCTGAATGCCGTAAAAGGACTTTTCTTTATCAGACAGAACACAAAGGCGAACTTTTAATCAGTCAGATTCATGAACAGAAGCGTTTCAAAAATCATTATCGTATCCAGATCTTATTCAATGGACAAGAGATGGAATACGCTTTTCTCGAAAACTTGCTGCAACATCTCCATAACCAGCATTTTAGTTATAATAGCCAAGCCATTTATGCTTGACTCCTACATTTTGTATAGATAAAGGTACGATAAAGCAGTAGTATGTCGCTTTTAAAGTCAGGTTCCTATCATTGATAAGAAAACATAATAAACTAAAAGAAGCAGAACCGCTAACGGCTCTGCTTCTTTTTTGGTTATTTTTGCTATTCTATTTTAATTGAATTTTGCAACTCACTCTTCTTTATTCCAAACCTACTCGTTTGAATATCACGTCAACGTTTTTCAAATGATGATGATAATCAAAGGCATCGTCTATTTCTTCTTTTGATAATACCGATGTGATGGTTGGATCTTCTTCTAACAGCGGGCGGAACTGCACTTGGTTGTCCCAAGCGTACGCAGTTTTTGGCTGAACAAGATCATAAGCTTCTTCTCTTGTCATTCCCTTATCGATCAATTTCAGCATAACGCGCTGGCTATAAATCAAGCCAAATGTTGCAGACATATTCCGCTTCATGTTTTCAGG
The DNA here is from genome assembly GCF_031143325.1 of Enterococcus sp. FR204. NCBI lineage: Bacteria > Bacillati > Bacillota > Bacilli > Lactobacillales > Enterococcaceae > Enterococcus > Enterococcus sp. FR204. Next base: position 100,070 of record NZ_JAKZIW010000001.1, read on the forward strand.
AAAGACCGTTAGATTTTTAACGATATTGCCAAAACGATTTAACATGTAATTCAATAAAATCGTGGTATCAGGCAAGATGATTCGTTCTGCTGAAGAATGAGAAATATCTCTTTCATGCCATAATGTGACATTTTCATAGGCAGTGACCATGTGTCCGCGCACCACTCTGGCTAGACCAGCCATATTTTCTGAACCGATCGGATTCCTTTTGTGCGGCATAGCAGAAGAACCTTTTTGACCTTTCGCAAAAAATTCTTCTACTTCACGTGTTTCGGATTTTTGCAATCCGCGTATCTCTGTTGCAAAACGTTCAATACTTGTAGCAATAAGCGCCATCGCTGAGAAATATTCAGCATGTAGATCCCGAGGGAGAACTTGAGTAGAGATTTCTTGCGGACGGATCCCCAATTGTTTACATACATACTCTTCAATAAATGGCGGGATATTTGCGAACGTCCCCACTGCTCCTGAGATTTTTCCTGCTTCTACTCCTTTTGCCGCATGTTCAAATCGTTCGATGTTCCGTTTCATTTCTGAATACCATGTGGCAAGTTTCAATCCAAAAGTAGTTGGTTCAGCATGGACACCGTGTGTCCGACCCATCATCACTGTATATTTGTGTTCTTTTGCTTTTTCGCCAATGATTTCCGTAAAACGTTTCAAGTCTTCCCGTAAAATATCATTTGCTTGCTTGATGAGATAGCCATAAGCAGTATCTACGACATCCGTACTTGTTAGACCATAATGGACCCATTTTCTTTCTTCTCCCAATGTTTCAGAAACCGCTCGTGTAAACGCAACGACATCATGGCGTGTTGATTTTTCGATTTCCAAGATCCGATCGATATCAAATGATGCATGCTCACGAATTTTTTTCACATCTTCTTGCGGGATTTCACCAAGTTCTGCCCAAGCTTCATCTGCTAAAATCTCGACTTCAAGCCACGCACGGTATTTGTTCTCTTCCGTCCAGATATTCCCCATTTCAGGGCGTGTATAACGTTCTAACATGTTTTTTCTCCTCTAATCCCAAATATTCGTTTGTTTGATTTCTTCCAGCGTTTGCTGGATATCTTCTGTCAAGATAGTGATATGTCCCATCTTGCGACCTTTTTTTGCTTGTTTTTTTCCATAGAAATGAAATTGCCAGTCTGGCTTATTCTCGATCAAGCGATAGCTTTCCAGCAGTTGTTCTCCCAAAACATTGACCATCACTGCATTGCTTGTCAGACGCACTTTTTCTCCTAATGGCCATCCGCAAATACCTCGAATATGGGCATCGAACTGACTCATAGAACAAGCTTCGATAGAATAATGTCCAGAATTGTGAGGACGAGGAGCTAATTCATTCACATATAGCCCGCCTGTTTTTGTTAAAAACATTTCTACCCCTAAAACACCTGAAAGGCTCACTGCTTCTGCAATCACACGGGCAATACGCTCAGCCTCCTCGATCACATCCTGATCAATCGCGGCTGGAGCAATCGTTTCATGAAGAATATTGTTGTGGTGGATGTTTTCCACGACCGGAAAAGTCGTGAAATCTCCTTGACCATTTCCTGCCACCATGATCGAAATCTCTTTTTCAAACGGGATCCATGCTTCTAAAACACAGGTTCCTTCTCTTAAAAGGTCCATGGCAGGAGCTAGATCCGCCCGACTTTTCAAAACATACTGCCCCTTGCCATCATAGCCGCCTCGAGTGGTTTTCAAAACACAAGGATAGCCAATCCCGTCAATCGCATCTTGGATATCCGTCGGACTGACGATCGTTGCATAAGGAGCAATCACGATGTTGTTCGTTTCCAAAAAAGATTTTTCTAACAGGCGGTCTTGCGTAATCGCAAGCAAGTCTGTCCCTTGAGGAATAAATGACATGGGTAAAATCGCATTTAACGCCTCTACACTGACATTTTCGAATTCATAGGTAATGACATCTGTTCTTCTGGCAAGCTCTTTCAGCGCAAAGGTGTCATCATAGACACTTTCAATGTGCCAATCTGCAACTTGTGCGGCTGGACAATCGCTCACAGGATCCAGCACACCTACTTTAAAGCCCATTTCTTTTGCACTAATCGCCATCATACGACCTAATTGACCGCCACCGACGATCCCGATCGTTGAACCAGGCAACAAAGGTTTAACCAAGTTGATCACTACTTTCTATAACAGTTTTAGCCAACATTGAACGTCTTTCAGCCAATTTAGCCTCCAATTCTAAATCATACATGGAAAGTATCTGTATCGCAAGTAGTCCAGCATTAATTGCTCCCGCTTTTCCGATTGCTGTAGTAGCTACAGGTACTCCTCCAGGCATTTGGACAATCGAAAGAAGCGAATCCAAACCATTTAATGTTCGTGATTGGACCGGTACACCGATAACCGGCAAAGTTGTTTTTGATGCGACCATACCCGGCAGATGCGCGGCTCCCCCTGCCCCTGCAATAATGATCTTGATTCCTTTTTTTCGAGCGTTTTGTGCATATTCAAACATCAAATCTGGGGTTCGATGAGCAGAAACGACCTTTTTTTCATAAGACACACCGAATTCATCCAATATTTGACATGCTTCTTTCATTGTTTCCCAATCTGAAGTACTCCCCATAATCACAGAGATTTTTGCTGTCATTGTTTTTCCTCCCAGTTTTTCTACATTCATATTTTAACAATCACATTTTTTGATGTCAAAGAAATTTCGAATGTTAACAAAGAAAAACATCTTATTGTTCGTGTTTATTAAAGATAAAAAAAAGGAATGTGACAAAAGTTAGGTCACATTCCTTTTTATGGATAAACGGTGTTCAATCAGCTGACCCTCGGTATTAGCTCAAACAAACGGCAAAATACGAGGAACTATTTTTCCGTTTGTTTCTCTAACAATCAGGTCAAAACGCTGATTTCACAACCTTTCTTTTGCTCTATTACTTCTTGAAGGCTTCTTCCAATATTTCTTCATCTTTTTTCAATCCATTAAAGATCAAATTCAATATGATAGCCGTAATGCTACTCATTACGATGCCATTTCCAGTGAACATTTGCAATGTTTGCGGCATTTGACTGAATAATGTCGGCGTAACATTGAAACCCAGCCCAAATCCAACAGAAACAGCAACAATCAATAGATTTTTATCATTGCTGAAATCAACTTCCAACAGCATACGGATTCCTTGGACTGCCACCATCCCGAACATGACTAACATTCCTCCACCAAGTACCGGCTCAGGGATGATTTGTGCTAACGCACCGATTTTAGGGAATAATCCTAAAACAATCAAGAAGAATGCAGAGAAATAGATGGGTTTTCTTGTTTTGATTCCCGAAAGTTGAACCAATCCGACATTTTGAGAAAAGCCAGTATAAGGGAATGTATTGAAAATACCGCCTAAGATAACGGCAAGTCCTTCTGCACGATATCCCTTTTTCAATTCTTCTTCTCCAACATTTTTCCCAGTAATGTCACCAAGTGCAAAATATACACCTGTTGATTCTACCATGCTGACCATGGAAATGATGATCATTAGTAAAATCGACCATACGTCGAAAGTTGGTTTACCAAAATAAAAGGGTTGTGGAACATGGAACAACGGCGCATCTCCAATCGCGCTCAGATCAATCATTCCCATGAAAGCAGCTAAGATGCTTCCTCCGACTAAACCAATCAATACCGCGATTGAACGAATGAACCCTTTTGCCAGCATTTGCACGCCTACAATTAGGAGAATCGTCACAAATGCAAGTAGTAGATTTGTTTTGTCACCAAAATCAGCTGCTGTTGCATTACCTCCACCCATTTTCTCGATTGCTACAGGAATCAAAGTCAAACCAATAACGGTGATAACCGTTCCTGTTACTATAGGAGGGAATAGTTTTTTAATTTTAGAAAAGACACCAGAAACTAACACAACAAAGATCCCAGAAGCGATAATAGATCCGTAGATAGCTCCTACTCCTTCATTGGTTCCGATCAAGATCAGTGGAGCTACTGCTTGGATCGCACATCCTAAAACGACAGGCAAGCCAATTCCGAAAAATCGGTTAACTGTCAATTGCAATAATGTCGCTAATCCACACATAAAGATATCAATTGAAATCAAATAAGTCATCTGTTCTTGATTAAAGCCTAGTCCTGTACCGATCAAAAGAGGCACCGCTACTGCTCCTGCATACATCGCTAGCAGATGCTGCAGCCCTAAAACCGCAGCTTTTCCATTTTGTGTTTCTTTTTCCACGATTATGCGTCCTCCTCAAGAAACTCAACTTGTCCATTCGTCAAGGAAGCAATACGCGCAAGAGAAACGACTCTCAATCCCATTTCTTCAAGTAACTGACGTCCATCTTGGAAAGACTTTTCGATGACGATCCCGATTCCTTCTACTTGAGCTCCAGCTTGCTGGCATAATTCGATCAATCCTTTTGCCGCTTGTCCGTTTGCCAAGAAATCGTCGATAATCAATACTTTGTCTTCTGAAGATAAGAATTTACGAGAAATAGAAATCGTACTTGTCACTTGTTTCGTAAAAGAATAAACAGAAGCTGTCAATAATTCTTCATCCATCGTCAAACTTTTTGCTTTTCTAGCGAAGATCATTGGAACATCTAATTCTTTTGCAGCAAATAAAGCTGGTGCGATCCCAGAAGCTTCAATGGTCACAACTTTCGTGATTCCTTGTTCTTTAAATACTTCTGCAAACCGTTTTCCCATTTGTTCCATCAATACAGGGTCTACTTGGTGAGTGACGAAGCTGTCGACTTTTAATACGCCCTCGCCTAATATACGTCCGTCTTTTTGAATACGTTCAACTAATTCTTTCACTTTATTTGCTCCTTTATCATTTATTAATACCGAAATAACCGCTTTTGTGCAAAAACCTACTATGTTTCTGTTAAAGAAAAACACCCTCCACTTTATCATAAGAAAAGAAGGGTGAAATAGCCAATCTTTTACTTATAGTCCAGCATTTACGGTACTGGCTAGAAACTGTCATCCATATTATGACGATATATAAGTAGGTATGTAAAACTAATAATAGTGTAAATTCATTTTCTTGCAACTGTTTTGCACGTGAAGGCAGTTTGCCATATTTGAATAAACAATGTTGTTTCAAATATTGAAAACAGTCTAACACTACTTTCTGAAACTGACAACGTGGTTTACTTATTTTTTTGTAAAATCTAATGATTTTTAATGCATTATTCCTTTTTGTTCGGGTTTAAATAGTTATTTTTATTTTCTCCTATCTAAAAAAGCAGCCCACATAAAAAGAAGGCATGACAAAAAGCATGTCATAGCCCCTTTTCCGAATAAATAGTGTTCAAAAGACAGCCTATCGGCAATAAGGCAAGATTTTATAAACTACGGGAAGTAATTTCCGTAAATCTATTCTTATTCTTTTAAGCTGACAAGCTCGTCAATCACTACTGCTTTTCCTGAAGCAATAGAATGATTTGCTGCGATTCCTGTCAAAATCGACAAAATACCATCTACGTGAGTTGCTGCCCGATTCCACGGATCTTCTTCTTTTTCTTCACCAAATAGATCATCTAATAAACGCGGATCTCCTCCGCCATGTCCGCCCGCTTCTTGTTCGACGATTACCTCATATGGCTCACCGAACATCGGATAGACATGGATGGACTGAAGAACGGCTGCTCCTTCATCCTTTTTATCTCCACCTGCATTGATGTAAGACTTTTCGATCACTTTCATTTCGATCCGTCCTTTGCTGCCATTGAAAGAAACATTGAATCCTTCCCACGGCATATACGCGTTTAGCGAATACGTCAAAATCGCACCAGTTTCATATTTGACCGTTACGCCTAGTGTATCTTCAATAGAGATATCATCGGAAAATACACTGCGGTCACGAATATATCCACTGTCTTTTTCTGCTTCTAAATACATTTCTCGCAATTCCTCATTGGCTGACAGGTCTATAGCAAATGGATCAGCTTTAGCTAGTTCGCTTCCATAGCATCGACTGTAAAATGTTTCTACTCCGCGTTTCTCCGCATTATGCATCCCATAAAAGTTTAATCCACCGAATGCAAATACCTTTTTGGGACGGCTGTTCAACCAAAAATTCACTAGATCAAAATGATGGGTAGATTTATGAACAAGAAGCCCGCCGCTATTGTGCTTATTTCGATGCCATCTTCTGAAATAATCTGCCCCGTGTTGCGTATTTAACAGCCATTCGAAGTGAATAGAAAACACATCACCAATCACATCACTTTCTATCAGTTCCTTTATCTTCGTGTGATACGGTGCATAACGATAATTAAAAGTGACTCGCAGGCTTCTTCCCGTCTGTTTTTGGACCGTTATTATTTCTTGAGCTTTTTCCTCATCGATAGTCAGAGGTTTTTCGCAAATAACATCATATCCTTTTTTCATTGCACGAATGATATAATCATGATGCGTTCGATCTACTGACGTAATAATGACTTCAGCCGGCCGTACGTCATCCAGTAGTTGCTCAAATTGTGATGGCATACATGTCTTTACTTTTTTCTGTCCATACTTGTTCACAAGTATCCGATTTGCATAATCCATCCTTGTTTGAGATACATCACAAAAACCGACTAGTTCACAAGTTTGATGATACGTAGAGGCAATTGCCTCATAAAAAAAAACGCGCTCTCCCACCAAGTCCGACTTGTACATATTTTTTCTTCATTTAAAGTCATTCTCCTTTTCTTTTAAGCAAAATACTGTGACAAATGGCAGCCCTGGATACAGTAATGCAGTGAGTAAAAAATCATGCTGTATACACCAGAACAGTCCATACAAAAGGCATAAATACCACAGAAACCCTTTGACGTTTTTTGACAACAGCCAGATATTCCTTTTGATCAAATAAACAAGACTATCTGCTTTATCTTCTTTGCAGATATCAATTAGCGTACTAAAAAAACTATGGGATACAAAAAGCAACAGACACAATAGAAAAGGAATCAGATACCAAGCTCCAATCTTTCCCACTAATAAATACCAATCAACTGCAAAAATAATGACAAACAGCTGAAACAACGTAATGATGAAACACATCCGTTTGATTTTTTCTTTCCTCCAACATACCTTTTTTTCTGCCAAGTAATGGACAGATAGATAATAAGAAGGATACATCATCAAAAAATAAATCAGATAGACAACACGAGCAGACAGCACTAATCCTAAAGTGAACAAACATCCTAGAACTAAAGCGAAAAGAGCATTACTGATAAGACTGGTTAAAAAAATCCGACAGAAATAGTAGTTGAGCTTGTAAAGAAACATCTCTTCTATTGGCTTTTTCATATTCAGCCCTTCAGACCGCTTGTACTGATCCCCTGGACAAGATATTTATTGAAGAATAAGAAAATCAGAAAAACCGGTAGCAGCGACAACGTAGACATCGCAAACATACTCGCGTAAGTCGTACTAGATCCAGCATCTGCAAATAATTTGATGGCAATCTATACCGTGTAAGATCTCGGCTTGTTTAAATAAATCAATGGTCCCATGAAGTCGTCCCATTTCCAATAAAACTGGATGATGATCGTCGTGATGATCGAAGGTTTCAGCAAAGGAAAAATAATTTTGGTAAAGACACTATACTTGCTGCATCCGTCAATAATCGCTGATTCATCTAACTCTTTGGGGATGCTGACCATGAATTGCATGATCTGGTAAATGAAAAATGCTTGTCCAAAAAAATGTGGTAAAATCAGCGGCACATACGTCCCAACCAAATTCAGCCGATTGTAAATAATAAACTGCGGAATCAAAATCACTTGTGCAGGAATCATCATCGTTACTAACATGACGACGAACCAGAATCTTTTTCCTTTGAAATCAATTCTCGATAATGCGTAAGCAATACAAGTCGAGCTCAGAACTGTCCCTATCGTCGAAACTGCAGAGATGACAAACGAATTCCTAAAGAAAGTAAAAAATGAAATTCCAGCAAACCCCGCCCATCCTTTTGCGTAATTTTCCCATTGAAAAGTCTCTGGAATCAAATTCAGCGAACCACTCAGAATCTCTTGATCCGTTTTAAAAGAACCTGCGATCATCCATAAGACCGGATAAATCATGACTAGACCTAATAGCAAAATAAAACCGTATTGAAACCATTTCGTTACTGTATTATTCATTTTTTCCTCCTCTCATTCACACAACGACCCATTTTTTTGATGATTTGAAAATCAGAAAGGTGACAGCTTCCATAATCAACAGCATGATCCACGAAATAGCACTAGCATACCCCATAGAATTAAAAGAAAAAGCTTGGTTATACACATAAAGAGCATAAAAGTTCGTGGCATCATTCGGACCACCTTGGGTAATGATAAATGCCTGCGTAAAAGTCATAAACGCCGCGATTGTCTGCATAACCAAGTTATACAAAATGATCGGCGAAAGAAGAGGTAACGTGATCTTGTAAAACGTCTGCCATTTGTTCGCTCCATCGATCTCTGCCGCTTCATAATACGAGCCTGGGATCTCTTTGATACCTGCAGCAAAGATGATCATTGCCGAACCGAATTGCCAAGCAGACATCAAAACAAGAGGGATCATGACCAGTTTTTGATCGCTAAACCAGGAAAGCGCAGGTGCGCCTAATCGTTCCAGAAAAATATTCACTAACCCGTTTTTAGAAAACAACTCCCGCCAAACTAGAGCGATAGAAATACTGCCACCGATCAAACTAGGCACATAATACAAAGAACGAAAGAAAGTCGTTCCTTTGATATTCCTCGTTAAAAGATAAGCAATCAATAGACCAAAGATCAGTTTCACAGGTACAGATGCAAATACATAGAGAAAAGTGACTCGGATAGAGTTCAAAAAACGGGCATCACTCAGCATCTTTATATAATTATCCAAGCCGATCCATGAGACTGGATTTCCCAAACGATAATCGGTGAACGAATAATAAAGTGACAAGATCATCGGTATCACTGTTATCAATAGAAATCCTAGGATGAATGGAGAAGCAAATACGTAACCGACCACATTGTCTTGATCCAAGAACCGTTTTAGTTTTTCTTTTTTCATGCCTTCCTCCTGCTGCTATCCTAGAATGTTTGACGCAAACTCATAAAGACTCTCTGCTGCTTCTTCTGCTGTTACTTCTTCATAAATGACTTTTTCAACTAAAAGATTGTATTGGTCTTGAATTTCCGGATTCAAAGCACTATCAAAGACATTCACTTCGCCGTTGTCCATATCGGAAATCATTTCTAACTAGTCAAATGTCGCTTGCAAAGTTGCATCATCTGCACGAGCGAGCTGTTCTCGAATATTCGACATGATTGGCACACCACGTTCTCCTTTTAAAATTTCATTGGCTTCTTCACTGTTTTGAAAGAAATCAATAAACTTAGCAGCTTCTTCTTTATGGGCTGAGCTTTTTGCCATACTCAGCATTTGCGAAGAACGTAAAGGGATACCAGATTCTCCATCTGCTTTTCTGCGAGGTGGATTAATCAACTGAATCTCCATATCTTCAGGCGCTCCTGACAATATTTCTGTCAACTGGTTACTTGATAGAAACACCATTGCCGCTTCTCTATCCCTAACCGCCTGAAAAGACAGATCCGTCGTACTTGCAGCTCCACCACCTGGTTCCGGATGGGCACCTTTGTCTACCAGATTTTTACGCAGCTGGAAAAAATCTGTTAGATAGTCTGGATTTTCAAATCCCAAGCTGTTAGATAGATCTTCCCGATTATAAAAATTCAATCCTTTCTCAACTTGTGGTATTTGAATAATACAGCCAGCTATAAAATCTTCGAATCTTGAAATAGCATAGATTCCTAATTCTTCAGTGATTTGATAGCTGATTTGTTCAAATTCATCCCATGTCCAATTTGAAGCAGGTTCAGGGATATTTAATTGTTCAAATATATTTTTATTGTAAGCAATCGCAAACGAATTCACCCCGTTAGACAGTCCAACTAATTGCCCATCGTAAGTCGTCGTTGCTAAATAGGATTCATCTGCATTAGAAATATCAATTATCCCTTGCTCCACATATTCATCTAATGGTTCAATCTGATTGATGTATTGAGGAAATCGATTGTTCAGTTGGAAAATGTCCCAGATATCATCTGATGCTGCTAGTGTACCTAATTTTGTGTAATATCCTTCATAATCATAAAATTCATAATCGATCGTCACATGGGGATTTTTTTCTTCATAAAGCTCGATTACTTTTACTGTTGCATCGTGTCGGACTTGCGAACCCCACCAAGCCATGTTCAGCGTGATTTTTTTGTCATCTTCTTGCCCACAAGCCGTCAAGAAGAATAACATAACACTTAAAGCTAAGATGATTCTCATTCTTTTCTTCATTCTCTGCACCTCTACTTCCATTGTTATTTTTCAATATACTGTATTTTTATACAGAACATATTTATTAAACGATCTTTTTCAAGGGGAATAAAAACCAAGACTTGCCTTATCGTTCTGCCTAGGATGAACAACTCAATACTTTCAAGGAAAATTAGATAGTGCTGATTCTTCTTTCATCGCTAAAAACACTTCTTGCTTCAATGATGGGAGGATAATTACGCAAAGAAAAAAGGATATCAGACAACTGCCCAATATCCTTGACATAGCTAAATAATCATGCTTCTTCGTGTACGCTCTTCCCTAAAAAACAGAAAAATAACTAGTAATTCTGTATGAAATTAGGTACAATATACACGTCGATGCACAGGCATTGACTATGGCAACTTGATTGGTCAGTTCCCGCTGACTTTTCAAGCCCCGACAATTTAGCTGCTACTAAATTGTCGGGTGCCTTTTTTAGTTTTTATTCGTTTTTCATTCTATAGAAAGCGCTTCAATAAATCAAGACATTTTTTTGTTAGAATGCTAATAATAACAAAAGGTTTTAACTCTTCTTATGTACATTACAGATAAAAAAACAAAAAAATTTCTCTTTTTTTTGAATTCTGAACAAATAGTACTGGAGTACAAAAGACGAGGAAGAGCCACTATCTGCTCTTCCTCGTCTTTTGATTCTCACCTGTTATTCATGATTCTTTTTCTCAGTTTCCCGATATTTTTCCATTTTACGACTAAAAAGCTCTCCGCTACTTGGTGGCGTATATGTGATGGCATTTGCTCCTGCTTGAATGGTCTCAGCAATACTTTCTTCCGTTGGACCACCTGTCGCAATGATAGGAAGTTCAGGATATTTTTTACGAAAATGGCGTACTGCGTCTGCAGTTTCTTTACCTGCACTGATATTGATAATCGAAATACCAGCTGCTAACTTTTCATCTATTTCTGTATATTTCGACGTTACCGTACTGATAACTGGAATATCAACTACTCGACAAACTTCTTTTACTGTCTCTAAAGGCGTAGGACCGTTCAAAACGACCCCTAACGAACCTTGCGCTTCTGCGAACATGCTCATGTAGGAAGAACGAGCACCTTGTGTCAAACCACCACCTACACCGGAGAAAACTGGAATGTCAGCTGCCTCAATAATGCTTTTAGTAATCGCTGGATGAGGTGTAAAAGGATACACAGCAATTACTGCATTCGCATTTGTATTACGTATGATCGCAATATCCGTAGTAAAGATGATCGAACGGATCAATTTTCCAAATATCTTGATCCCGCTTGCTTCTAAAATGATTTCCGGTACTCTTACGATATCTTTTCTCAATTCCGTCATGATTTCTGGCGTAAATTGTTCTGCCATCAGCCACTTCTCCTTTGCTATCTCCGGTCATACTGATTCAATTGATACGTCTCGATGACCTGGATGATTTTTTGCGCATAACCGGGGTCTGTCGCATAACCTGCATCTTGCAATGCTTGTGCGGCTTCCTGATAGTTGGTGGCCGTAATCACTTTTTCATACAGCGCAGGATTCCAATCTACTCCTTGGACGAACAGTTGTGTATGGTCATCCATGGACTGTTCCCATGAATCATACACTTTGAAGTCTCCTTGGATAGTTATCCATTCTTCGTTAACAAATTCCTTTGTTTCCAGGCTTACTTTCTTCTGATCCCCATAAGCCTTGATCCCGAAAAGATTATTGTATTTGCTAGCCAAGGTACTTTTTCCCCAATTTGATTCTAATATAGCTTGTCCTAAAATGATACTAGGAAGCACTCCATAACCATCTTGTAGTTCTTGGGCATGCGGAACAAGCCGTTCAATAAATTGCTGATGGGATTGCGCTTCATTTTCTTGCTGATTATCAGTAAAAGGAGAAGACAGATTCTTCAAGGAAAAAACAAAGGCTAAGAGTATCACTGCTACACCGGCAACCACTGCTGGCCAACGGATATTCTTGCGCTTTTGCTTTTTCCACTTTTTTTTCGCCATGATCAATTCCTACTTTTCATTTAATTCATTCAGATATTCTTCTAGCGTCAATTGGTGTTTGGTGATATACTCAGCATTTTCTTTACCGACATAACGTAAGTGCCAAGGTTCATATGTGATCTTAGTTATATCTTCGTGTCCTTTTGGATAACGAACGATAAATCCATACTGCGCAGCATTATCTGCGATCCATTTAGCTCCAGGCTGATCTCCGTAACTTGCATCCAATACAGTAGAAGGATAACTGTTGTACCAGTTTTGATCGACGACATCGACTGCCAGACCTGTGTGGTGTTCGCTGTATCCTGGCTCCGTAATCGTTTCTTTAGTAATCTTTGTCGCCTCCTCTTCTGATACACCTTGACGACTCATCACATCTTGGACATTTTGTTCGAAAACTTGTTGTTGGGATGATACAGACCGGTAAGCTGAGACCATCACTAATGGAAATCCAGCTGCTTCAGCAGCCTTGGCAAATGCTTCATATTCTGGAGCAATGCGTTTGTCGATCAAGTATCCGTTACTTAATGATGCCAATTGAGTAGACTCATCGATTTCTTTTTCTAATTTGTGATCTGGACCAACCAAAACTAGCTTCCAATCGTCTGTTTTAACATCTGGCAATTGTTTGGACGTACGATCTTTTGTTTCTTTGTCCTTTACCTTGCTGCTGGTTGTTTGACTGTTCTTTTCTTTACTAGCAGTTGTTTTGGTGCTTGTTCGTTCGACTGCTTGATTGCCGGCTTGAACATGCGAATCATCATCGCTAAAAATAACATAGCCCATTGCTGCGATCATAATCACAACTGCTCCAAATCCTAAAAATTTATTCACTTGAAAAATCCTTTCGTTGTTCTTCACGTTCCCCATTCGCCTCATGAACGTAAGTTTCTTCCAGATTTTCATTCACCCAATCGAGAAGTTCGATTTTTTCTCCTTCGATCTGTTTTTGAACATCTGCTGGCAGACGAAAATTCAAAATATCATCATAGCCCCATTCATCATATTGAATACTTACTTTCAAGTCAAGGTATCTACCAGCCTGCTGATTATTTTTCAAAGGGATCAGCTCGACTTTTGCTGCTTTGCTGCTAAGCCATTTTTGCGCGATGCGTGTTTTGATTTGCTTGTACTCTGCAACGGCAACGTTTCGTTTTTCGGGAAAAATAATCGTTTGACGCAAAATCTTTTGCGTTAGCATCCATTCATAATCAGTGAAAAGATTTTTTACTTTCTGCATCGCTTCAGATGGCAGATTTTTCTCGCCATCTTTCCATTTTTGCCATTGTTCTGGACTGATCAGCAAGTATTCATCTAAAAAATTTTTTTCAGTTTCAAACTGTTCTAATAATACACTCATAATAAGATCAATATATACTTGATGCATGTTTATCCCCTCCTTTTAACTATTCTACTTAAGTTTTGATCAAAAAGCACCTCTTAAATCGCTGCTTTCATTTTTTTTAATGTTTCAAGTCCTCTCCCCTTTATTCTTCGTGATTTTTGTTATAATAATAGACAGACAAGAAACTCAATCCAACTATGAAGGAGCGTTTTCAGATGAAAAAATATCAATGGGGAATCGTTGGTCTTGGTACCATCGCACATGAGTTTGCCGAAAGCTTCAATCAAGAGACGAGCGAACTAACAGCAGTTGCTTCCAGAACTTCAGAAAAAGCGGAAAACTTCGCTCACCGTTACAATATTCCAAAAGCTTACGGAAGCTATCAAGAAATGTTAGACGATGCTGAAATCGACATCGTGTACATTGCTGTACCAAATAGACAGCATATCGACCATATCTTGGCAGCATTGGAAGCAGGCAAACACGTTCTATGTGAAAAAGCCATCACGATGAATAAAAAAGAACTGGCTGACGCTATGCGCTTAGCAGAAGAAAAGAATTTGATCTTAGCAGAAGCGATGACAATCTTCAACATGCCACTTTATCAGCAGTTACGCTCAATAATGGATACAGGAAAACTGGGGGCTTTAAAAATGATCCAAGCACCTTTCGGCAGTTACAAAGAACCAGACCCTAAAAACCGGTTCTTCAATCCAGAATTAGCTGGAGGAGCTCTGTTGGATATCGGTACGTATGCTGTATCTTTCGCTCGTTTCTTTTTGAGCTCTCAACCTGAAGTAGTTGCCTCTACAATGGTTCCTTTTGAAACAGGCATGGACGAACAATCCGTCACTATCTTGCGTAACAAAGAAAATGAACTTGCTGCTGTCAGCTTGACTTTTCAGGCAAAAATGCCAAAAGTCGGTATCGTTGCCTTTGAGAACGGTTATGTGACGATTGCTGATTACCCGCGTGCTGATCGTGCGGAGATCTTATTTACAGATGGTACAAAGGAATTCATCGAAAGCGGGAATACATCTGAAGCAATGAATTACGAAATAAAGAATATGGTACACATGATTGAAGGTGACTTGCCCAATCGCTCTCTCTTCTTGACAAAAGATGTCATCGAAATCTTGGATCAAATGCAAGTTCTATGGAAAAATATGTAATTTTAAAAGGTTGTGAAAAAGCTGTTCTGCATCAAGTAATAAGAACAGCCAAACAAAAATAGCTCCTCCTATTTTTCGTTTGGCTGGACTTATTACCGCAGAGGCAAGCTTTTGAACACCGTTTAAGAAAGAGGTTGTGAGCCTGCCGTTCAGCTCCGAGTCACAAGGAGCAATTTCAAAAAACAGCTTCTCATGTTTGTTGAATATTGTGACTTGTGACCGAGGAGTTGGCAGGAGAACACCGTTTAAAGAAGAGGTTGTGAAATCAGCTTTTTGACCTGAATATTAGCTGAATTCACAACCTCTATTTTTGGATTTTTTGTTGGGAGAATTCTGCCTTGATTTCAATAAAACTTTTAAAAGACTGCAAAAACTGGAACAATTCTGCTCGATCCTCGAATTCAGGGCGACTAGTCGGCAGAGGCATTTGCCGATACAATACATAAACTTCTTCAATACGTGCTAAAATTTGTCTGCCATCATTTGACTCTGAAAATGTTTCTGCAGTATAAATCAATAAACCATAGATATGTTTTCCATAATAAGCTGGTTGCTGGATTCTCTCTAGATTTTCCAGCATGTCTTTAATCACATTGGCCTGTGCTCTTCTCATAGAGAAGTAAGTTTCGTAGTATAGCGGCTGTCTGAGCCAGTAGTTTTCTTGATGTTCTCTGGCATCTTCTTGGCTTTCGCGAATGAATGCCAGTAAATGTTCGCATTTGATCTGCACATCTTCTTTATTTTCTGATAAAAGAAATTCTGCCATTTGTCTCAAAATATTTCGAAATTCTTTTTCGATCTGTATTTGGTTTTCCTTCAGCTGCTTCGTACGATCTGGCATGTAAACATTTGCAAGCAAAGCAAATACTAATCCAATCGCCATTAATCCCGCTTCATTGCCGATCAGCTGCCAAGACATGTTTTCCTCCACTAAATAATGAGTGACCAAAACCGAATTTACTACTATCCCTTCGGTTAATTTGAAGCGAGAGGCAAGCGGGATGAACAGGAATAAAAAAAGACTGAAGCCAAAAATAGTATACCCAACAGCAAAAAAACTGAACAGTGCTGTTGCCGTAGCTAATATAAAGGCTGCGATTCGATTCATGCCCGTACGCAATGTAGAGCGCTTGGTATTTCCTACACTTAATAATGCAATGATCCCTGCAGCTGGCCAATACAACAGCGATAAGCTACCCGCTGTGACCATCGAAAAGAAGACACTGATCACTGTTTTGACTGTTCGCATTCCTATACGCATTTACTTCCCCCTTTTTTTATTTTAATTATACTTGAATAATGAAAAACTAGCTATCAGACAAAAGTTTAGGTATGATAGTAAAAAGACCAAAAAGGAGAATCTCTATGCAATTTGGCCGTTTTCGACTAGGTATGCGTACGATCAAAAGTGCCTTAGCTGTTTTTTTATGTATCTTGTTTTTTCATTTGACTCAACGAGGAATCCCGATGATTGCTGCATTATCTGCTGTTTTTTCTTTGCGTCAGGACTTGACTACAACCGTTTCTTTTGGAAAGTCTAGGATCATCGGCAATACATTAGGTGGTACATTAGCTATCATTTATTTTTTTGTCAAAAGCTATTTTCACAATGATTTTTTGGTAGAATTGATCTTTCTTCCTATTCTAGTTATTATTGTGATCGTCGTGTCAGATGGTATTAACAATAATTCCGGTATCATTTCCGCAATCGCTACGTTGTTGCTGATTGCGTTGAGCATCCCTCAAGGCGAATCCGCTTTGTATGCTATCCAACGTGTACTAGATACTTTTATAGGGACATTCATTGCAATCGGTATCAATTTCTTTCTTCGTCCTCCTGAAACAGAAAAGAAGGAAGAACTATCAGAAGATTTGGTCGAACTCCAAAAGAAAGAACGATTGCTAAGAACAAATTTACAAGAGATAGAAGCTAAGATCCAAAAACAAAAGAAAAATAGCGAGGACTAATTTTCTTTTGCAATAAAATAAAAAAATGGAGAGAAGAACTTTAAAAAGTCTTCCTCCATTTTTGATTGAACGGTGAAGTGTACTACTTTATTCTTCCTTCATCGAGTTTTGTTCTGCCTCTTTTGGCGCTTCATACATATTTACTTGGCTAGTAGTCCCACGTGTCGACAAATTCTCTACGATTTCCTTCAAGTCAAGTCCTGTTGTCGCTTTTAGTGTTTCTTGAGTAGAAGAAAGCAAATTTGTGGCATAATTTGTCACTCGGTTCGCTCCACTGGTTTCTCCTGAACTGCTTCCTGTATCGACAACAGAGATTTTTTCGATATTTCCTAGCGGCTGTGCTGCTTCGCGCATCAATTGCGGTAGCATATCGATAACCATACTCAAGACAGCTGCTTCGCCATATTCCTTGAAGGCATTGGCGATCTTTTGTTTTGCTTCGGCTTCGGCTTTTCCTTTTGCTAGTGCTGCTTCGGCTTCTGCTTGTCCAGCTAAACGTGTCTTATTGGCTTCCGCTTCTGCCAGTGCTTCCACACGGAATCGTTCTGCTTCGGCTTCAGTCACTTCTTTGACTTTTTGAGCTTGTGCTTCTTGTTCTTTGGCGTACCGATCGGCATCTGCTTTTTTCTTCACTTCCGAATCGTATTGCTTTTCTCGACGTGTAATTTCTTTTTCTTCCAATTCGATTTGTTTTTGACGTTCTACGATTTTGATCTGCATTTCCTGTTCGATTACTTGTTGTTGTGCTCGGGCACTTTCTAAATTGTAGGCTTGGTCTGCTTTTGCTTTAGCAACATCTTGTTCTTGTTTGTAGGTTGCTAATTTCAGTTCTTTTTCTTTTAATGATTCTGCGATCTCTGTTTGTCGTTGTAATTCAGCTGCTTGTGATTCTTTTTCCGCTTGAGCTTTTTTGATACGCGTTTCTTTTAGAGCTTCCGCTTCTGCTATATCTGCATCTCTTTTGACTTGGGCGATTCTTGGTTTCCCTAAAGAGTCAAGATAACCGTTTTTGTCTCTGACCTCTTTGATAGTGAAAGAAACGATGATCAACCCCATTTTTGCAAGGTCTACAGAAGCGACTTCTTGTACACTTTGACTGAACTTATCGCGATTTTGATAGATTTCTTCTACAGTCATAGAACCAAGAATCGAGCGCAAGTGTCCTTCTAATACTTCTCTTGCTTCATTTTCCAGTTCTTCTCTTGTCTTGCCTAAAAACTGTTCTGCTGCTGTAGCAATCTCTTCTACAGATGAACCGATTTTGATGATCGAAGTACCATCACACATCACCGGTACGCCTTGTTCCGTATACACTTCAGGGGTGGAGACGTCCAATTTACTCGATAATAGACTGATCCGATTCGAACGTTGAAAAACCGGCAAGACGAATGCGCCACCTCCACGCACAATTTTGATTTTGTTATTGCTTTCATCAATGTGCACATTTTTGCTTCCTAAATAACTTCCACTGATGATCAACGCTTCATCCGGTTTTGCTGTCTGGTACTTCGCTACAAAGACGATCAGCAACATCAGTAAAATCAAAGCTGCAATTGCGATCGCGATAAAAACAACTGGTATTTCCATTTAACACACGCTCCTTTAAGCTTTTATCATGCTTTCATAAGGCATGACATAACAGATTCTTTCCTTGATCTCAATGATCAATACTTTCGTTCCCCGCTCAGCTGTCTGTTCTTGGGGGCTGTAAAAACAAGCTGGACGACTAATGGAACCGGTAACACTTTTCAACTGAATTTCTCCCATACCTCGTACAGGGATCGGTGTGATCACAACAGCTACTTGTCCTTCCAGAGTTTTTTCAGAAGACGACATCGTTGATTCGGCATGTTTCATCGGCATCAATATATAGAAATTAAGCAAAAATACCAACACTATCGATATGCCTCCACTAGCAATAAATAAAAATAAAGATGATTGATCTGTTAAACGCTCACCTAGAAAACCAAATAAGCTTGTGAAAGTTAACCAAGGGATAATAAGCATCGGATCAAGCGGGCCATCAAAATCGAATACATCTCCAAAAATAATCAATAGGACTGCCAATCCTGCACAAATCAGCAATGTATACCAATAAATCGTCTCAAGTGCGATTCCCCCTATCATATACACGCCTCCTTCCATTTCTACGTCTATCATACCAATGTTTGAAAATTCTGTATAGCTTCTTTTACCGACTCAGTGGTGTTTTTTATAGGAAGGTTGTGTTTATCGTTGACAATTTGTTAAATTTTTGTTTTCATGTTAAAATTTTCACAATAAATTCTTTCGAGGTAGCCTATGTTTCCTTTTTTTAAGAAAAAACCATTAAAGCTCCAGAACACGATCATCCTTGTCGTTTGTTTCTCCACATTCGTTTCTTTGATTGTTTCTGCCATATTGATCAGGAATTTTATTCTTTCGATGAACCGATCTAGTGTGTCAGATAAAATCTCTAGCATTGCTAAAATCGTTGCCAATGATAAACTCATCCAAAAAAAGCTGCAGACTGGTGACCCGACACATGCGATTCAAGGAATAACAAATGAAATCATGATTGCATCGAATTTAGATTTTATCGTTGTCATGGACCCTGAAGGCATTCGATATTCTCACGCAGACCCAAGTTACATCGGTCTTCCTTTCTCAAGTCATGAAGATGTGAAAAAAGTGATTGGAGGACAAGAATTTTTCTCTGAAAAAGAAGGAATGTTAGGGTTCGGCTTCCGCTATTTCGTCCCTATTTATTATGATCAAGAGATTATTGGTGCAGTTTGTGTTGGCTTAACAAACAACACGATTGACAATCAAGTCAAAGATGGACAAAAAATGATTGTTTTTTCATTGATTATCGGACTTAGCGTAGGCATCATAGGCGCCGTTTTTCTTGCCCAAAAAATGAAAAAAGTACTGCTTGGACTTGAACCACAAGAAATAGCAGAACAGTTAAGTGAAAAAACGATTATCGAAAATGAAGTAGATGAAGGAATCTTAGCCATCTCTTCTGATAAAACTATCCTCTTGATCAATACACCTGCAAAAAACATTTTCTACCAAACAGAGCAGCTATTGGATTTCGAAGTAGGAAAAAAAATCAGTGATAATCTATATGACGTTTTGTTTAAAGAGACGATTGAGCATCAAACGACCGTTCGGACTCAATCCATGTATTTAAATGGGATAGAAACTATTTCTAGCGTTACACCTCTTTTTAGCAATGACCGTTTTTTAGGAGCAGTCGCAACTTTACGAAATCGATCAGAAGTAATGAAATTAATGGAGGAGCTTGGGGGGACGAAACAATATATAAACTCCATGAGAGTTCAAACCCATGAATTCATGAATAAACTTCATGTCATTTCTGGTTTGATTGATTTGAAGAAGTATGAAGAAGTCACCCATTTTATCCAGCAGCTAAATCAAAATTATAAAAAAGAGATTGGCCAAGTCTCAAGTCTGATCAAAGTACCTGCAATTGCCGGTTTTTTATTAGGCAAAATAAACGAAGCCAAAGAACAATCTGTTGAAATGCTGTTAGAAAGCGATTCTTTTATCCCTAAAATGGAGATGGATGACTCCATCCATTCACTTTTGCAAGTGTTAGGGAACTTACTTGATAATGCAAAAGAAGCCGTGCTACAAAAACATGAAAGAAACGGACAGGTCCGGATTCATTTAAACTATGACACAGAAGCTGAAGTATTCATCGTGACCGTCTGCGATGACGGTGTCGGGATATCAGAAGAAATCTCAGAAAAAATATTTACGCTAGGTTTTTCGACGAAGGGAATCAATCGTGGGTTTGGGTTGAATCTCATCCATTCAATCGTCAAACGCCACGGTGGATTTTTAGAATTTTCCAAACAAACAAATGGCGGTACAATCGTCTATCTAGAATTACCAAAAAAGGAAGATCAAAATGATGACAAATGTCCTGATAATCGAAGATGATCCAATGGTTGCAGAATTGAATCGTACTTTTGTGGAAAGTATCCCTAATATGAACGTAATCGAAAGTTTCAGAAATGTAGAAGAAGGAAAAAAATATTTCAGACAAAAAAACGCAGATCTGCTGCTGCTTGATGTATACATGCCTGGCGAAAGTGGTATCCATTTTTTATCTTGGCTTAGACAGCAAGGAAATGATATCCCAGTGATTTTGATCACTGCTGCAGATGATATCGAAACCATAAAGAATGTGATCCGCTACGGTGCCTTAGATTATTTGATCAAACCGTTCACTTTGCAACGTTTTCAGCTGGCGATCGAAAAGTATCTTGCTTTCTCTCAGACAATCCAAACGACTGAAAAAGCCGATCAGAAATTGATCGATCAAGTATTCAACCACACCACTCCCATTCACGAAATACCATCATTCATCGATTTGCCTAAAGGTCTGTCAAAACTGACTTTAAAAAAAATAAGTGCATTTATTCTAAAAGAAGATACTATTTTTTCAACAAAAGAACTGGCTCAAAAAAGCTCACTGTCACGTATATCCGTCAAGAAATATTTGAATTTCTTAGTAGAACAAGATATATTGAACGAAAGAATCAAATATTTGGAAATCGGCCGGCCGCTAACCTGTTATGAATTGACAAAGAATGGGCGGAAAAAGCTCACAGATTACTGTTGAGTCATCGAATTATCCCATACAAAATAGTCCAAGTATACAGAAGTAACAACTGTTTACTTGGACTATTTTTAAACATTTTATTGACGAATATCCATGTTTTCTTATCTTAATTGACGGGCTTTAGGAAGAGATACCTCATTTTTCGTTTTTCCAGTTTCTATTATTTCACGAAAGTTCTCGAAACTTGTCGAAATCATATTTGATAATGCCTCATCTGTATTTGAACCTACATGCGGGGTTACAAGAACTCTAGGGTACATTTCTACTAATTGCTGGATAGCAGGGTCTGGAATCGTCTCCCATGGCTTGAAGGATCGGAAAAAAACCTCTGTTTCATTTGCAAAAACATCGGTTGCAAAACCAGCTAAATGATTGCTTTTCAAAGCTCTTAAAATAGCTTCATTATCTTGAAGCTCTCCACGGGCTGTATTAATCAAGATGCTGCCTTTTTTCATTTGAGCTAAAAATCCTTCATTGATCATTTGATCGTTTTCACCTGGGATATGAGGTACATGAATACTGACAATATCGCTTTTGGCTAATAACTCTTCAAGCGAGTGGAACGTCAATACTTTTTTAGCAGCTTCTGTCTGATGAATATCGTAGCCGATCACTTTGGCTCCTAGTCCCTTAAACAAGACAGCTTCCGTCAACCCTATCCTGCCTGTTCCTATGATCCCTACTGTGCAATTTCTGATTTCACGACTAAACATTTGCTCATCCACTCGAAAATCTTTGAAAGATGTTCGGATCGTCGTATACGCAGTATTTCTCAAAAGCATCATGGCAAAAGTCAAAGATAACTCTGCTATCGCATTTGGCGAATACGATGGTACACGGGCTACTGTCATACCAAAATCAGCTGCCGCTTGTAGATCGATATGATTGACTCCCACAGTCCGTGTAAAAACATAACGAATCCCATATTCCTGCATTTTTGCAAGATTGGTCTCATCTGCTATACAATTTCCCCTCAACAATACAGCATCATGTTCCTTTGCTGACACGATATTGTCATGTGTCAACAGTTCTTCATAAAGACTGAGATCATAATGGTAAATATTCAATTTTTCAAAAAAATCTATCTCGTTCGGACGAACACCGTAACATGCGATTCTCATACTTTCTTCCTCCATTTCTTATGAAAATAAACCTATGCCATGAATCATTTGTAATACAACGATCCATACAGGTGTCAGTACCACAGCAAAAATAGTTGACAGTAAGGATGCATTGGAGGCTAAAAGTGCCTCCCTATCAAAACTGATAGCATAGGCTGCTGCCACTGTTGCAGCTGGTGTAGCCATCATAATAACGATTGTTGCCAGTGCTTCAAAATTGACTGGTAGAATATTCGTTGCCGTCAAAACTGCTAGAATCACGATATTCAATGCAGGTACAAATACCACTTTGACTAGACTGTAATACCATGAAGTTTTTTCAGATGCAGCTTTTTTGAAGCTTACTTCACCTAATGTTGCGCCGATTGCTAGCCACGCCAATGGTGAACTTAAACCAGCTAAATAATCCATCGGCTGAAATAGCCACGGTGCAGTCTGGTCAATTCGCAAAAACGCTACTTGGCTTATCTCTCCTTCTGCACCTGTAACTGACACTTGTGGCAGATACCCTTGGAACAGCCAAATGAAAAGGCCGGCAAAAGTAGCGATAATGATTGGATTGACGAACATCGCTTTGATATTTTTAGCTTCCATCTTCAAGCCACTCATTTTTATGTATCCATAAGAATACAAAAAGATTCGGTAGCCAATATTGAAAATTGAGGAATACATCACGCCGACAGGACCATAAATCGCACTGACGATAGGCGTTCCGAAAAAGGTCGTAGAACCAAAGATCGTCAGGACACGCAACGTTGTTTGCTTATCCCCTTTATAGCTTAAGAAAAAAGGTTTTGAAACTAGAATAAGAATAATATAAATAACTAATCCCCAAATCAAGACATTGATTCCTTGCATCAGTAATTCTGTATTGATATCTTGCATGAAAGCTCGAAATGCCAGTGCTGGCAAAGCCACTGTTAAGACGACTTTCGATAGAATTTTTCCAACAGATTCAGAAAAAATCTCCTTTTTTCTACAAACAAACCCTAATAATATAATAAAAACTGTTGAAGTGATTGCACTGACAATCGACATATCTGTCAAAGTCGATCGAAAAATGTCAAATAAGTTCATCTTTCTCCCCCTAATTATGTTTATTTATTCACAATAAAAAAACGCTTTTATTTTGCTAATACGTATTAACATTTTTAATTTTATCTTTACATTGTTACTTATTGAACAATAGGAAATTAAAGAAACTTTTGAAACTTATGTAAAGTGATTTTTACTAGAACGCAAAAAAAACCTTAAAACTAAACTTAAGAAGTTTAGTTTTAAGGTTAACTTAAATTATATTATGCGTGGAAACGTTCCACGCCATCTAGATAAGTTGCTTCCAATGTCATATCAGGGTTCAATACGATAAAGTCTGCATCGCGTCCTTGAGCGATTTTTCCACATGTATCATCGATTTTACAGCTGATTGCTGGAATCAGACTAGCCATCATGACTGCTTGTTCTGGTGTTGCTAATCCCCAGTCTACAACATTTTTAATTGCTTCTTTCAATTTCAATATACTTCCAGCTAAGTTGCCAGATTCTAGACGTGCTGTTCCTTCTTTTACTACTACTGGAAATTCGCCTAAATTGTAATATCCATCAGGCATCCCACCGGCCATCATACAGTCTGTAATTAATGCGACATGATCATGTCCTGCTTTTTCCATTAGGATTCCCGCAGCATTTGGATGTACATGATGGCCATCACAAATCAATTCAGAAAAGACATGTTCTAAAGATAATAACGCACCCACCATACCTGGTTCGCGATGATTCAATCCACGCATACCATTGAAAGCATGGACAAATACACTTGCGCCTGCTTCAACAGCTTTTTGCGCTTCTTCTAGTGTAGCATTACTGTGTCCTAGAGAAACAACTACTCCTTCTTCAGTCACTTGTTTGACAAACTCTTCCACACCTTGACGTTCTGGTGCTAAAGCAATCTTTTTGATCAAACCGCCTGAAGCTTCTTGCCATTCATGGAAAGTATCCAAATCAGGATCACCAAAGTAACTTGGGTTTTGTGCGCCTTTGTGTTCTTCCGTGAAGAAAGGACCTTCAAAATAGATTCCTTTGATTTTAGCTCCTGGTGCTTCCTGATACATTTTGCCGATTGTCTCAGCTACATCTTTTAAACGTTCTTTGCTTGACGTCAATGTTGTTGGTAAAAATGAAGTCACTCCACAAGATAATAGACCTTCAGACATCACTTTGATACCTTCTGCATCGTTGTCCATTACATCATGATTCATATAGCCGTGAATATGTGTATCTACCAAACCAGGAGCAATCCATTTGCCACTTTGGTCAATAATGTTGACTTCTCCCTCAGGTAGTTCTTTCGTGTATTCACCAAAAAGTCCATCGGTAATTTCAAGATAGCCTGCATGTTTGACACCTGACGCTAAAAAGAATTTGTCAGCATAGATAAAAGTTCTCATTCTATTCTCTCCCTTTGTTTTTCTACCTCTAAAGTACTCTTATTTAGAGAAGAAGTCAAGAATGGTCTACACCATTTATAGATTTTTTGAAATTTGTTTCACAGCTTGTGCCAATCCTTCATAAAATGCTGCTCTTTCTGGTTCTTCTTTACGCTTGTATATCAAGCTCTTAAGCACAAATAAATCATTGAGATAATAGTAACTATTTTTCTCTTGAGCCCAATAGATTCCTTGGTTCACTTGCTCTAGTGCTTCGTCAATTTCATTTTGATGGAATAAGAAATTTCCATAATTATAAAAAATTTGCGAAAATTCACTTTTTAATCGTTCATCAGCTGATTGATGCAGCAGTTGGATGCTTCGACTCAAATAGTAGCGGGCTTCAGCAGTTTTTCCTGCCACACCATATATTTTTCCGATACAACTAATCAGTTGTATTTCTGTGTCAGAAACATGGATTCTTTCTTTTTGGCTAGAGTAGCTTAATGCTTCTTTTAAATAATAAAGAGACTGAGAAATATTTTGACGCAACGTGAATTCACAAACACCGAGATAATAATAATAGCGTTGAAAGTCAGTTGCTTGATACAGATTCTCAGAAATATCAGAAGATTTTAGTACTTGTTCTAACTTGCGATAATCACGTTTTTGGAAACAACTATCCAACAGTTCAAATAATTTATCGTTTGTCCGAGTAGTTTTTCGAGAGAGATTCATCACATGATCAATCGTTACCCCTAGCCGTTGACAAATCTGCATCATCACCAATACATTCGGCAGTTCCTCATTATTTTCGATCCGACTTAATACACTTTGTGAACAAATATCTTGCGAAAGCATTTTTTGCGTCATTTTTTGTTCTTTTCGAATCTCTTTAATGATCGTTCCAAAGGACTCGATTAACGTTTCCATAAGTATCCTCCCCAAAATATGCGTATTCGCATTCTATTCGTATTTTACTTTAGGAAGTCGCAAACTTCAAGAAAAGACTTGCAACTAAATAATATACTTTAGTTATTTAAGAAAACTCCACTAGAAAGAGAGCCTCAGTGTGTTTGTCTGTGGCCCTCCTACTGAAAAATTTGGTTTTTAAAATCATTTTTGGCGATAGGTTGCTAGGAATTCTCTCATTTTCTTAGCTGTTTGTTTCAAATCATCCATTTTAGGAAGATAAACGATTCGAAAATGATCTGGCTGGTTCCAATTAAATCCACCACCATGTACAAGTAGAATATGATGTTCATGTAAAAAGTCCAAAACGAATTTTTCATCATCCAAAATATTGAATCGCTTTGTATCAATTTTTGGGAATATATAAAAAGCAGCTTTTGGTTTTACGGCTGAAAGACCAGGAATATCATTGATTGCATTATAGATATATTCTCTTTGTTCATAGATCCTTCCGCCTGGCAGGAGCAGCTCATCGACACTTTGATAACCGCCTAGCGCGGTTTGGATAATTTGCTGAGACAATACATTGGAACACAAACGCATGGAGGACAACATATTCAGCCCTTCTATATAGCCTTTGACGTGTGACTTATCTCCACTTAGGACCATCCAGCCTACTCGAAATCCTGCTACACGATGAGATTTGGATAGACCGTTCAGCGTAACAACGAACAAATCAGGCGCTAATGTAGCAATCGGAATATGTTCTAGACCATCCATCACTAAGCGATCATAGATTTCGTCGGAATAAATAATCAGGTTATTTTGTCGAGCTACTTCAACGATTTCTTCTAATAATTCTTTTGGATAAAGTGCCCCAGTAGGATTATTAGGATTAATGATAACAATAGCTTTTGTCCGACTCGTTATTTTTGATTTGATATCATCAATATCAGGATACCATTCTGCCTCTTCATCGCAAATATAATGAACAGGTGTGCCTCCAGCTAATGCAATAGAAGCCGTCCACAACGGATAGTCCGGCATTGGAACCAGTACTTCATCTCCATTGTCCAGCAACCCCTGCATACACATCGTGATCAATTCGCTCACTCCGTTGCCGGTGTAGATATCATTGATCGTCACATTCGGAAAATGTTTCAGTTGGCAATATTGCTCAATTGCTTTTCTAGCAGAAAAGATCCCCTTGGAATCTGAGTAGCCTTCTGAGTCACGGGCATTCATGATCAAATCACGAATGACTTCGTTTGGTGCTTCAAATCCAAAAGGTGCGGGATTTCCCGTGTTCAATTTTAAAATACTAATGCCCTCTTCTTGCATCCGCTCCGCTTCTTCTAGAACGGGACCGCGAACATCGTAACTGACACCTTCTAATTTGTTGGATTTTTCAAATTCTCTCATCACTTAGCCAATCCCTCATTTCAAAAAGTTAGAACTTTCCAAATTTTTTGTTATTTACTATTTCAATATCATACTCCATCCTAGAAAATTTTGCCACTTATTTAGGAAAAACGTAAGTATTAAAAAAACACAAACAAGCGTTGAGAACTTAATTGTCATGATAGTCATTCCATAGATTCGCTGCCCAATCCATTGCAATTCCACAAATGATTCCTAGCATAAAACCAAGCAAAAAACGTCCGAATGCAAGTCCAATCAATACACCTAAGATCATTCCCAGTCCTGAAAATTCTCCGTCATATTTCTCCATCTTAATAAGTCCTCCCATTTTTGAGCTTGACAACTATGTAAAACCTCGCTATCATTAGTGTGTTATTATTACGCAGATGTGTTGGAATTGGCAGACAAGCATGATTGAGGGTCATGTGAGCGTTAGCTCGTGTGGGTTCGAGTCCCATCATCTGCACTACAACTCGTGAAGTTAATTTTGCTTCACGAGTTTTTTTGTTTGAACGTTTCTTTATGCCATTATATACATATCACTGTATCCTTTACAAAAAGAACGTACAATCATGTAAACAGCCTGAGGTGAGTATATGAAGGTCGGAAACAAGCTACTCGTAGAAACTTGCAAGTGTTAAAACAATTAATCGAAAAACGAGTAAAATCCCTCACCTAATACTAAAGCGAGGGATTTTTTGTATATTATCTGTTTATCACCGTTATTATAAAGGTACAAATACCAAGCACGGTTAATCCAAATTGCATAAATTCATTTTTTTGTACACTCATGCTTTTCATTAGCTCTTTAACTGCCATTAGTACTAAGATGGCGATAACAACATAAAGTATATAGTACGTCCGCATTCCGGAAGCCCATACTGTGGGAGAAAATCCCATAATTAACCTTGAACAAAATCCCATTATCATCAAAATAACTAAAAAAATAGAAGTTTTCTTATTGTCAAAACTTAAATAAATTCCAACAATTAAACATAGTAATAATGCCAAGACTACTAAAGTAGCTATCCAAGTACCTGGATAAAAAAGTGACAGTTTCGTTCCTAACTCTGTAAAGAGATTATTCAGGTTACTACTACTCCAAATCATTGCCCTTTTATTTCCATTGACGTAAGTAAAGCTTTGACCCATTGTATTACCAAAATAAATAATCAGGTTTAAGAAAAACGGTAATGCAGTCAATATACGCACATAATAGTTTTGACATTTCCTATATGTTAGAAGGAAAATTAAGAAAAATAGCAATAAAAATAAGATATTCATGTCTAAAAAAAACGGCTTTCCAAATGATGAAATACCTAAATCTAACTTATTAAGAAAGTTGAAATTTTTATATTCAGGAAACCATTTATTAATTTCATGTGCAGCACGTAATGCATTCCCTGGAGTTGTCAAAGAGAAAATTAATTCTGCTAAGCTTATTATTGAAAATACTGATAACTTATAATTATATCGTCCATTGACAATCAAATATAAACTAACTATACTTGTTAGAACAAAAAAACAGGCGTTGACTTGTTCTTGATTAGTTAAAAATATCAATAAAGGAATACTTACCCAATATATTTTTCTATTTATTTCTTCTCCTCTTAAGAGTTGAAAAAACGGATAAAAAGTTAGTAAACTAAATGCTACTGGCCACTGATAGTTCAAGGTGGTTGCTCTCCAACCGGTTTCCCCCATTACTGTCAATGGTATTAAACAGTATATAGAGCAAACCAATAATAAATTTTTAACATTTATTTTCTCAAAAACATACTTGCAAAGTAATACTACAATTCCTAACATAATCGTAGAATTTAATAATTTCCATAGCATAAAGTGTTTAGAAAAGAACATTAAGAATAGTTCTATAATAATTCTTGAACTCCATGTCTTATAATGTTCTATCGAAGCACCCAAATAGCCAAGTTCATCTAATCTACTTGCATAAACTACGTCATCCGCTCTCATAGTCGGCATATACATATTAAAGAGTAAAAAGATACCCCAAATCCCTATTAGTAACAAGATCAGTTCTTTGTTATTCGTTATTTTTCTATTATGTTTGTTCATTTTTATACTCCTTCTTATATTTCCTAATAGAGTATAACATAGCTTTAAGCATTACTTAAAGATAACTTAAAAGTTATCTTTTAAATACTTATATGTATCCCCTCATGTGTGGGCTGAATATATCGTCAAATGAATATCAGAAATCGCACATCCTTCACTACACCTTCATCGTTTGACTGATTGCATCGCCACATTGATTCCGTATGCCTTTTTGATGTCTTGCCGAGCAGTCGCTTGAGATTAAATACACGTTAATTCTTTAGGTGTTCCGTGTTCTATCAAAAGTACGTAAACATAAGTTCCAACTACACCTTGTGGTTTGTCGAGAACCAGCCAGCCACACGAACTGTTTTGTCTATTACTTTTTTGAAATATCTAGTTTGCCATAAACGTTTCCTTGATGCGTTAGCGTGCTTGCTGATACTTTATCATCAAGGCTCTGATCTTCAGTACTGCTATCAGGTTTCAATGCGGGATTATCGTAGTATTTTTTAAACTGTGAATAAAGTAGTCTTGCATTTGAGCAGTGATTGCTGCAGGAACTGCAAAGTAAGATTACAGCCATAATGCCCTGTCAGTAGGCACGTTATTAAGCCATTTATACGACATAAAAAACCATTCAACGAGTGATCTAATATATAACTGCAACTTATATACAGGTAGTTTACGTACACTCCTTTCGCCACAACGCTCTATTTTTTGCAGTCGGTTATTTTGCTTTTTTAATCGTTTAATTTCAAGATTGACGCCTGCTGCGGATAGATATAATGCTATATTTTTCTCACTTATGAATTAAGAAATGGCTTCTTTTCACTTCTTGAAATACACTTTTTAAGCGATTTATCTCTTAGATCATATAGATGAAATACTGTCTTGAACGCTCATTCTGCTTCCATATTTTTCTTTTGAAATAACTTTTAAAACAATAAAATTAAAAGCTTTTCATCAAATTGACCCTATGTTAGAATCGATAAAAAGAGGAGGTTTGATATGGAAATTTCTCATATTACGTTAATTGTTAAAGACTTAAATAAAACTTCTGTATTGTTAAATACCTTATTTGATGCAAAAGAAATCTACGATAGTCAACAAAAAAAATTTTCATTATATCCAGAAAAATTTTTCTTAGTTAAGGACCTATGGATTGCAGTAATGCAGAATTCGTCGAATAAACTGCCAAAGACATACAATCATATTGCTTTTAAAATTGACGAACAAGATATAGATTCGTTTGTCTCAAAAATCCAAATGTTAGGTTTAACTGTCGAACCAGGACGTTCTCGTGTGAAAGGCGAGGCTTCTTCAATTTACTTTTACGACTATGATAATCACCTCTTCGAGTTACATACCGGTACTCTCCAGGAACGTTTAAAATCCTACAATTCCACTACCTGCGACTAGTAATGACTAGTCGCTTTTTATGGCCTCTGATCCCCCCATTGAGCGAATACTAATAGGGCTTCGAATTGATCTGTTCAATCTTTAAGCAATATCCCTCAAATGAGTTTGTAAAGTTTAGTGATTCATCACAAATACTTAAATACATGTAGTTGTATATAGATTGAGGTTCTTGTGAGCGTATGCTCGTGTGGGTTCAAATCCCATCGTCTGCATCCATCTTTCCAAAACAAGCGGCTAGGACATTTTTGTCTCAGCCGCTTGTTTTCTAGTTTATTCTTTCATCTTGTCGGACCTTTTTTCTTGGGTATAGACTTTTCTCATATTCTACCACAATTTTGGGTTTCCCTAACACATGATAGGATCTCACAACAAATTGCTTTCTATTATTATAATAACCTGTAACGACTAACTTCATCCCTTCGTCTACTTCAGCTAGGAAGTTCAAACTATGGGAAGCAATCAAACAATTGACCCCATTTAAACTGAAACGGATCAACGGTCTGGCACTGACTTGCAAAGTACGGATCTTATCTACTGTTCCATATTTTTTCTCCATAACCTTCACCTCAATACCATTATACGAACATACATTCCCTTTGTAAAGAAGAAACTCTGTTTTATCTTGTTGACTTTTTGTCTATTACCTTTCTTAAAATCATATTGGCACTTCCTGCGAAGATGAAGGACATGTACTAAAAAAAAGAGGCAGCAGTATAGATTACTGTTGCTTCTTTACTAATTTAGGTTTACTTGTTAAGAAAGATTATTTACGCAAATGTTCTTCAACAATTTGCTGAGATTTATCAGCTGTATCTTCCACTTCATCTTTTGCTTTTTCTAACTTTTGAATATATTGTTTCAAGCTTGAGTTTTCAGCAGTTGCTTCGTCTAATTTCTTTTGTGTATCTGTTAACTGAGTTTCTACATTTGTTTTTTCTTGTGTAAGTGTTGCGATTTGTTGGTTCAAACCATTTACAGTATTTTGTAATTCTGAAAGTTTTGCTTGTGCTTCTTGTAGTCTTGCTGTCCAATCTGCATTCAGATGATTGATTTCATCATTTTTTTGGTTGATCTCATCTAGTTTGACATTGATTTCATTTTGTTTGCTTTGTAGTTGTGCATCCTTGCTGACTAATTGACTTTCTAAGTTTTGTTTTTCTGCTGCCGATTGATTTTTTTGGTTTTCTAATTCATTTACTTTTGTTTGGTATTCTTGGACATCTGCCTTTGAATCTTGCAATGTCTGTTCTTTTTGTGCTAGTCGAGCGGTAAGATCTGTAATCGCTTGCTCTTTATCTGTCAATGTATGATCAAGCTGTGTCAGATTCTCATTGATTGTATCAATATCTGTCTCTCCACCCCACAAAATAATTTCATTTTGCGTACCGCGTGCCTGTGTAGCCAATTAGACATAGAAATGCAACGACAATCCCACCAGTAATAAATTTCTTTTTCATTTGCATAGCTCCTTAATCCAATACTTTTACATACTAAAGGTAAGTGATCTCAAACACAATGTCAAGCGTTTTTAAATTACATATGTAATTTTAATATAAATACTATCAAATACTCATTTAATCCTCCTTTTTTATCTATTTAAAAAATCTTTTTTATAGAGAAAAATGCAGGTTAATACTTTCTTAAATAAATATTTATGGTGAACAAAAACAAAAAAGCAAGTTTTATTAAACGTAACCCTTTTCATTTCATAGATTACTGTATTTATTACAAAAAACGTGGATTTGTCATAAATTGTCATGCTTCTTTTACCTATGAAATATTTTCACGTGTTAAAGTATTCCTCGTTGAACACAACAAATAAAACTTTTTAACGAATAAAGGAGATTTTTCATGACATCACTTAAAACTTTACTTTTTGGAACAACTTTGGCTGCCGGCGCTGCATTCTTCATGGGAACGACTGCTCATGCGGACGAAGCTTATACCGTTCAATCAGGTGATACTCTATCAACGATTTCTCAAAAATACGTTGGTGATAACTCCTTGATCAATGCCATTGCAGAATCAAATTCAATTTCTGATATTAACCTGATTTACTCAGGACAACAATTAACAATCCCAACAGAAGGCCCTGCACAAGCAGCTGCTGAACCTCAAGCAGCCGTTCAAGAAGCACCAGTCCAAGCTGAACAACCTGTTGTACAAGAAACGGTTCAAACGGAAACACAAGCAGCGCCTGTTGCTGAAACACAAGCTGCTCCTGCTGTAACAGAAACTGCTGCTACTCCAGCAAGCACAAGCTCTGCAAAAGAATGGATCGCACAAAAAGAATCAAGCGGTTCTTACACAGCAACGAACGGACGTTACATCGGGCGTTACCAACTAGATTCTTCTTACTTAAATGGTGACTACTCTGCTGCGAACCAAGAAAAAGTGGCAGAACAATATGTTGCTTCACGTTATGGTTCTTGGGAAGCGGCGAAAGCATTCTGGGAAGCAAACGGTTGGTACTAAGATTCATTTATTAATCGAACGGTTTACTTTTATATAAAGAAAGCCAAAAAGAGGTGCGACACTAGTTGTGTCACACCTCTTTTTTATTTACCTAATCTAATGAAACGTTCCAAGTTTTGATAAGTATTTTTTTTAACTTCTTCAACTGATAGCTCTTTGATCTCAGCGATTGTCTTTAACTGTTCTTCAAGCAGTGAGACATAATCTTTTTCTGAAAGAATCCCCCCTAAAGCCCACTCTGCTGCATGTAGTCCATCCGTTTCAATAAGTAAGTGGTCGATTGGGACTGCTTTAGCTAGTTGCCAGACTGCTGGATTCTTTTTCAAATCAAGACCAATACTGAAATAACAGCCTAAATCAATATAGTCTTGTTGATAGTCCAAAGAAGAATACCAATGGATCAAATAGTGATTAGGGTAAGCTTGGATATAATTTAAGATCTCTTTTTCGCATCCTTTTGTATGCAGTACAACAGGTTTCTCATTTATGGCTGCAAAAGCAAGCTGTCGCTCAAATACTTTTTTTTGTGTAGTCATCGGTACATTCGTCCAAATATTATCTAACCCTATTTCACCGATGATCCTTGCTTTTTTCAAAAAAGGCTCAACTTGTTCAAACGTATAGCTATCTGCTTTCCAAGGATGGATACCGTAACTTAAGGCTTGAGTCTTACTTGCTGCAAGCTGTCTGTTTTCCTTCCATTCTTCTGGCGAATCACAATTGATGATCGTCAAAATCGTGTGTTCCTGCTGAAGGAGTGCTAAACTCTGACTCCCATCTAAATGACAATGAGCATCACTTAACATCTAATTCACCTGCCAATAACTGATAAATCGTTTGCTTCAACTCTGATTGCTGCAGTAGCCATTCACGTGACCGTCGTTTTTCAGGCACTGGAATCTCAGCAATCACATGTGCCGGACGGGCGGAAAGCACAAGAATCCTGTCTGATAAATAAATTGCTTCTTCGATATCATGCGTCACAAGTAAAGTAGTCCGCTTTGCTTTTTTAGGCAGCTTCAACATCCAGTCTTGCATCTGCCCTCTGGTCATAGCATCTAACGCTCCAAATGGTTCATCAAGAAGCAAGTAAGAAGAAGGATTCATGATTGTTCGTAACAAGGCCGTTCGCTGCTTCATCCCGCCAGATAATTGTTCCGGCAAAAAATGTTCATAGCCGTTTAACCCAAAGATATCCAGATAATCCCTTACTTGTTCTTCATTGATTGTTAGATGATTGATTTTTTGATATAACGTAACGTTTTGATAGACGCTCAGCCAAGGAAGTAACATATCTTCTTGCGGCATATAACTAAATGCTGTATGGAGACCAGTTACTTTTTGATCGTCTACTTTGATCGTTCCAGAAGTCATAGGCTGGACTCCTGTTAAAGTTTTCAGCAATGTTGACTTACCGGCTCCGCTTGGCGCGACAATCGATGTAAAGGTATCTTTAGGGATAGTGAAATGGATGTCTTCTAATATTTTCAGGTTTTCAATGACTACATTCAAGTGGCTGATTTGGATTGACATATCTATCACTCCTATTTTATAAACTGATTAGTGAATAGTTCTTGCGAAGGTACATCTTGCTTGATCAATCCGTTTTCCTGCATAAAAGCTGTATAATTGCGCCAAACTTTTTCTTCCATCAATCCCCAATTCTCAGGATCATCCGTATAATTTTTTGACAAGAATGCTTGTGATTCTTCTAAAAACGTCCGATCATTTTCTTTTGCATATTTTTGCAACAGTTTAGCACTGTCATTTGGATCCTTAATAGCTTCCTGATAGCCTTTTTTCGTGGCATCCATAAAAGACTGTACCAATTCTGGATCACTTTTGATCAGTTGATCATTCGTAATAATTACCGGAGTATAGTAATCTAACCGTTCATCTAATTCTTTCAATGGGATATAGTTTAGTTCAATACCCGCTTCTTTTGCTTTGATCATATCCCAACCTTCAAAGTACCATTGGATATCTGAGGATTTTCCTAAGCTTTCTGGCCCTTCTCCATTGCTTCCTACCATTGTCAGTTTTGAAAAGTCCCCGCCGTCTTTTTCCATCACAGCTTTTAAGACAGCTTCTTCACTTGGACTTTGCCAACCTGCATATGTTTTTCCTTCAAAATCTTTTGGTGAATGGATGTTACTGTCTGATAGGGTGGCGAATCCAGAAGTATTATGTTTGATCACTGTAGCAATTGCTTTGACTGGTATATTCTGTCCATCTGCGTGAGCATAAGTGACATCTTCTTGATAACTTACGCCAAATTGTGCTTTGTCCGCACCTACTAGACCAATACTTGTCGAATTATCTCCTGGTTCGATGATTTGGACATTTAAACCAGCCTCTTTATAATAGCCTTTTTCTTTTGCTAGGTAGATGCCAGTATGATTAGTATTCGGTACATAATCCAAAACAAGTGTCACTTTTTTCAAATCCTTTGTTTCTTGTTTGCTACTTGTTTCTTTTGCAGTGCCACAAGCGGATAAAAGCAACAGTAGCGGTAATAAAAGCCATAATTTTTTCATTTGATCCCCTTCTCTTAAAAAATATAAAGCATACGATAATACCCTTTTTTCAATAATGAACAAGCGCCATTCAGCAATAAACTCAATAGAATGACACAAATGATCGCAGCAAAAACTTTATCGATCTGGTAGCTGTTTTTTACGCGTATCATGTAATACCCTAAGCCTGCTTGAGCGCTTAGCCATTCTCCAACGACTGCTCCGCTGACACAATAAGTAGCAGCCACTTTTAAACCGGAAAAGAAGCCGGATAAACCCGCTGGTATTTTATATATTCGATAAATCTTCCCTGTATCTGCCCCCATCGTTTTCAAAAAGATGATTTGCTCTTTTGATACTTTCCTCAATGTATCCGAAAAAGAAACTACGATCGGAAAATAGCTTATCAAGACAACAAGGATCACTTTTGGAAGCATACCGAAACCAAACCATAGGGTAAGTAATGGCCCTAACACCATGATTGGCAACATTTGTGAAATCACTAGTAACGGATAAAAAGACATTTCTAAAAACTTCCAATAATCCATTGCCAAGGCAGTAATAAAAGAAAGAACGCTAGCTATTACCAAACCAAGCACTGCTTCATTTAATGTCGTGACAGAATGGGAAAGTAATACTTGTGCATCTGCCGCTAATGCAGAAAATACAGCAGCAGGTCCGGGTAAAATAAAGGCAGGTATTTTCCAAACTATGACAACAATCTGCCAAATAATTAAAATGAATGCCATACTGACTGCTGGATAAAGATTTTTCTTCATTTTGTTACCTCCTTTCTTCTAATATGAATAACAAAAAACGCTTGAAATGGGCACGACATAGTAACCCGCTTCAAGCGTCTGCTATGTTTCTCCCTTCACCAGTATTAACTGACAGGTTCAATGGGTCTAAGTTCACAACTTACTCTCATGTCGTCTACGACATCCCCAGAAACAGGTATTCATTTTTTAAAGTGTAGCACAAGAAGGAAAAAGCAACAAGCGCTTTAGTTATCATGCTGATTATTTCAATAAATAGGAGAGATCACTTGCCAATGTCGGATACCCCATGATATAGCTATCCAACTCTTTTTTAGTCAATTTTTGATTGATGACTAGTGTCAAATCATCGATCAATTCGTCTGCTTGCTCGCTAATCACTGCAGCACCAATCAAATAATTTTGCTGGTCAAAGGTCAATTCAGCCTTAGCAACTGGTTCATTGACACGATGATAGGTGAACCAACTGGTAAGATCCATCTCTACCACTTGATCTGACGAAGAGGCGTGACTTTTTGTAACTCCTACTTCAGCAAGTTTAGGACTGGCATAGACAATCGTAGGTATAATCGGATATTTGATAGGTTCGCTTGTTGCATCCGTTATCCGCTTAGCTACATAATTTCCTTCAAAAGTGGCGACTGGTGTCAATTTGGGGGTTTTCCTTGAAACAATATCTCCACACGCAAAAATTTTTGGATTGCTCGTTTGCAGATAATCATTGACTGCAATTCCGTGTTTATCAAAGACGACATTCGCTTGTTCAAGTGCTAAAGATTCTGTATTCGGCTGTCTCCCAGTCGCACAAAAAATCATATCTGCTACTAATTCCATCTCTTTTCCGACTAAACGATAGCGAGTACCTTCTGAAATGATCTTTTGGGTTTCAACATCAAAAGCAAACTGAATGCCAGATGCTTCCA
Organism: Enterococcus sp. FR204; assembly: GCF_031143325.1. Classification (NCBI taxonomy): domain Bacteria; kingdom Bacillati; phylum Bacillota; class Bacilli; order Lactobacillales; family Enterococcaceae; genus Enterococcus; species Enterococcus sp. FR204. The sequence goes on from NZ_JAKZIW010000001.1 coordinate 137,579, forward strand.
TTTGATGGACGGCTTCCTCTACCAAAGACGCCTCAAATTCTTTTAATGGCCGTTGATTATGATGGACAATGGTTACTTTGCTCCCTGCAGCATTGGCAATCGTAGCTAGCTCAAAAGCAATATAACCACCACCGATAAAAATGATTTCTTTAGGCAGTACAGGCAATGATAAAAAGTCTGCACTAGTTTTCAAGTATTCCTTTCCCTCCACTGGTAAGATCGTAGGTCTTTGCCCGGTTGCCAAAACAAAGTAATCCGCATGGAAGACTTCTTCGTTGACTTCAATAGATGAATCATCCAAAAAACGAGCGGTTCCTGAAAGATGATCGATTTCAGCTTCTGCTAATTGTTTTTTTCGGCTTTCTGGGACTGGATCCGTAAATGTTCGTTTGAATTTTTGAAGTTCTTCCCAGTTGGCAGTTGGGATCTCGTTAAAACCTTTTCCACTCAATTGTTTTACCCGATTACGTGCCTCTACTGCACTTAACAAGACTTTTTTAGGATCACATCCACGGTTAGGACAAGTCCCGCCCCATAGATCTTCTTCGACCACTAGTACTGTTTTACCTGCTTCTTTCAATCCATAAGCAGCACTTAAGCCACTCACACCTGAACCGATGACGATTGCATCATATGTTTTCATTTCCTTCCTCCTCTCGACTTAAAAAAGCAAAGATTTCTTTACTTGTCAGCGACCCAATACTTCTTTGCTTTTCTACTATCACAATGCTTGGATACACCGAAAGAAGCGAATATACTTCTTTCATAGGCGTATCAAAGCAAACTTGTTGACGAGCATTTTCTGGTATTTCATTTAAGAAATATCCATTGACGACTAAATCTTCTACTCGCCACTCTTTCGTCTGTTTCGGTTCATCAAAGAAATGCCGAACGTAGTCGTTTTTAGGATTCATCAATAACTGCTCTGGTGTGTCACATTGGATAATTTCTCCATCCTTCATAAATGCAATACGATCACCTAGCTTGATTGCTTCTTCCATATTGTGCGTAACGAAAACGATGGTCGTGCCCAATTCTTCGTGTAAGGACAAAACCAATTCTTGTAATGAGTTTCTTGAAATCGGATCTAATGCGCTAAATGGCTCGTCCATCAAAATCACATCTGGGCTTGCAGCAATAGCTCGGATGATCCCGATCCGTTGCTGTTCTCCTCCAGACAACTCTCTAGGCATACGATCTCGATAAATATCAGGAGATAAGCCAACTTTTTGAAGAAGTTCATCTACACGGTCTGCTCTTTTCTGCTTTTCCCAACCTAACATTTCAGGGATGACTTCAATATTTTGCTTGACTGTCATGGTCGGGAACAAAGCGATTTGCTGCAGCACATATCCCATATTCCACCGCATTTTCTGCAGATTATATTCATTTAACGATTTTCCTTTGAAGTAGATGTCTCCTGCTGATGGTTTAGATAATCCATTGATCATTTTCAAAGTAGTTGTTTTTCCACTACCGGAAGGACCAACCAAAACAAAGATTTCTCCTTTTTTGATTGCCAGATTTAGGTCATCGATGACATACTTTCCATCATACTTTTTTTGCACATGTTTGAACTCGATTAATTTAGTCACTGATCTTCCTCCTTTACTAATCCTTCATTTTTCAGGAAGATTCGTGCTACTTCTGTCGGCTTTTTCTTTTCGACATTGACTTGGTAATTCATATCAATCATTTGATCCTCTGTTATTTTTCCGCTTAATTTATTCAGTGCTTTAACGATTTCAGGATGTTCTTTAGCAAAATCTTTTTTCATCAGCGGTGCGCCTTGATAAGCTGGGAATAACCCTCGATCATCTTCTAGAGTCACTAGATCGTACTCCTTGAGCTGGCTATCTGTGGAATAGGCATCCACAATATTGACATCTCCATTATTGATTGCTTGGTAACGCAAACTTGGCTCCATGCTTTGTACACTTGAAAAATTCAAGCCATATGCTTCTTGGATTCCTTTATATCCATCTGAACGATCAATAAATTCCAGTGTGAATCCCGCTTTGATCTGATCAGAGATAGCTGCCAAATCGGAAATCTTTTTAAGTTGATGTTCGTTCGCAAAAGATCTCTTGACTGCCAAGGCATACGTATTTTGGTAAGCCATTGGTTTTAATAATGTCATATCGAATTGCTTATTCAATAATTCTTCTGCTTCGTCATATGTTTTTTCTTTTGTCAAATCAGCACTTTTCATTGCTTCAGGTACCTTCACCAAGCTTTCTAGGACAGTACCTGTGAACTCAGGATAGATATCGATTTGACCTTGATCCAGTGCATTGAACAAAAAACTCGTCTTGCCAAAATTCGGTTTTAATTCAACTTCTGTTTTTGTGTTGTCTTCAATCAATTCTTTATACATTTGGATCAGGATTTCAGGTTCCGCTCCTAATTTTCCAGCAATCGTGATGGTTTCATTTTTAAACAAGGCAGACTGATATAAAGAAACGCCGCCAAATAAACACACCACTGCTGCTAAAGTAATGATGGAATATCGAGGTTTCTTATGCTGCAACCAACGAATCAGTCCGCTGAATATAATGGCAAGCAAGGCAGAACTGATCGCACCAATCAATGTCAAAACAGGTGTATTTCGGTCAATACCTAACAAAATAAATGTCCCTAATCCACCTGCTCCGATCAATGCTGCCAAAGTAGCCGTACCGATGATTAAAACTAAGGCAGTTCGGATACCTGAGATAATGACAGGTAATGCGATGGGAAGCTCTACTTTCAGCAAGCGTCTCATTCTGGACATACCAAATGCTACCGCTGCTTCTTCAATAGACGGGTCAATTTCAGCTAGACCAATATACGTGTTTTGGAAAATCGGAAGCAAAGCGTAAATAACAAGTGCAATCAATGCTGGAACAGTTCCGATCCCTACAAATGGGATAAGTAAACCTAATAAGGCAAGTGAAGGAATCGTTTGGAGCACACCCGTGATCTGCAATAAGACTTCTGCCATTTTTTTATGATTGGCTGCCCAAATCGCTAAAGGAATAGCAATCAGTGCTGCAATCAGCAAAGAAATGAGAGAAATGGACAGATGTTGAAATGCAGCTTCCAGCAACTCGCCTTTTCTTTCACTTAATGTTTGTATAAAATTATTCATGCGACCTTCCTTTCTGTTATTCTTTAAGTATAAACATTTCTTTCCTTTTTCCCAACTAACTTGTCTTGCCTTAACCTTACAGCACGAACAAAAAAAAGAAAAAAATACCTCTAAATATGCTGACAAAAAAAGAATCCAAGCAACAAAGTCGGATCAACTTTTTGGTTCTCGTTTTTTCACTACGAATACCATAAAAATCTATACGAAATTGTCACTTGGAATCAGCTATATCTTTTTTACACACACAACTTTTATTTTAATAAAAAGAAACAGCCAATAAAGTAGAAATCTCGTGGGGGAGAACACCTTTATTGGCCTGTTCAACGAATATTATACTGTATCATGACACTTTTTTGCCAAAAATGTAAAAAACGGTTGTTTTGACATCATAAACGTCTTGTTTTCTTATTTTTACTTATATCACCACTTTATTTTCTATCTCTTTCACTCCATAAAGCGGAATGAGTTCTTCTTTTGACTGATAATAAACAGCTTTCTCACGGTTCTTCATCAAAAAAAGAAAGATGTCTTTCATAGCAAGTGGTGCTTTGCCGTGTTCAAATAAAAAGATAAATTGATTTGCTTTATTTATCTGGACCATTGTCACAGGCACCAGTTTTTGTTCTTGAGCCAAAAAAACTCCTTTATACTCTGTTTTTTTGGGTGATTTTGTAAGAATTGTCAATAAGTCTGCTGCTCGCATTTTTCCACTCCTTATTTGATAAATAAAAAGAAACAGCCAAAAATAATTTTTTTTCATTTTCCTCTTGAAGTAAGAGTATAAGTCAGTATAATAAAGAAGTTGCTGAAAATTTTCAAAAGAAAAGAGGCTAGAAATGAAAAAAATAAATTTATTTACAGAATTGTGCGGAATCATTTTAGGCGCAGGAATCTACGGATTAGCTGTGACAGGAATCAATATTCCATCTAAGCTGGCAGATGGTGGGGTTACTGGTATTGCTTTGCTTTTGCATAATCTTTTTGGATTCGCTCCTTCTGTCACTTCACTGCTTTTTAATTTACCTTTATTGCTTATCTCATTGTTTCTTTTTGGAAAACACGCTTTTCTCCGGACGATCGTCGGAACATTTGCGCTAGTTTTCTTTTTACATTTATGGGAGAGCCTTCATATACATTTTGCTGTAGATAGTCTACTGATCAATAGTTTGATGACAGGTATTCTTTCTGGCATTGGTTGCGGTCTCGTCTTTCGATTCGGCGGAAGCACAGGCGGAACAGATATCATTTATCAAGCCATTGAAAAATATTTTCATATTAAGATTGGCAAAAGTCTTTTCTTGATTACTTTTGGTATTTTAGTTGTCTCCTTGCTTTACTTGGATCTCACACATTTTCTGTATACATTACTTAGCTGTTCTATTCTATCTTATACATTGAATAAAGTGAAGTATCTGGAAATTGGATCTGTTTTGCCCCAATTGGAAGCAAAACAGACTACAGAAACATTTGAACCACTTGATCCTCTTGAACAGTTAGAGCACTGATTCTTATTTTTCACTACTTTGTTTAATTTACAGAAATATCATTATGTAAACTAAAATGATATTATTCAGTAAAATCTTCTTTATAAAAAAATAAAAAATAAACTATTTTTGCAAACGATCTGCGAAAATAGTTTGTTTTTTTATTTTGCCATTATTTTCTTACTTATTGGGAGAAAAAATTCGCTTAAACTCAAAAAAATCTGAGGATACGATATAAACTTTCGGATAGAGTATAAAATAAGGAAACGCCGCAGCGTTTCCTTTCCAACTGTAGCCGAATATAAATTTGTATATCACTTATTTAAAATAGCTATTTTCTCCCAAAGAGTTTCCTTGATCATCGATCAATCCTTGTAATGAGCGTTCTAAGATACCATGGCTTTTTTTCGATTTTTTTCTTCTGACTGCTTTGTTTCCTCTAACGTTTTTGTTCGATTGAATGTTCGTACAGACGGCTCACCATTTCTTTTTTCTTGATACGGCGTCGGTTCTGTATCGAACAACAGATAAGAGTCATCCGTTTTTTTCATCGATTCGATTAAATGATCCTCAGAAATTTTGCTTTCTCTAGGGTCTGGGATAATCGATGCGGGTACATATTTAGGAACAAAATAAGAACGCTCCCGCACCTTCGTGTCAACAGATGCGTTTCGTGTAGTATGCTTGGACTCTGTCCTTGTTTCACTTTGTCTGACAGAACGAGAGGAATCACCAAAAAGTTTTTTTCGTCCTGTCGATGTGATTTCTGATTGGTAATGGCCGGTATAATCCGGTAATTTTCCTTTATGCTTTTCCAAATTTTCCTTACGCGGAGCTGACTTCAATCCATTTGTTGCACGACGCTTGCGACGGATTTTCTCGGTGTTCGTGTTCGTGAAATGAAATTCTTTCATCTGCTCAAACGGGGACTGATTCTGTTCAGTCAAAAGATCTTCTTGTCCGTCAAATAATACTCGCTTCTTGTCGTTGGTTAATTTTACGCCTAATTCATCATCGTACGCAGGAAAACGGAAATGTTTTCGTCTGATTTCTTTCATTCAAACCATCCTTCTCAAAAATGGAACTTTTCTCAATAATAGCACAGATTCATTGTTTTCAGTAGCAATGCGCTGATTATTTTAAGAAAATAGCGATGAATTTCATAAATATATATATAGTAATAAGACTTAATTCGTTGTCTCTCTGATAACTAGTTCAGGAAAAAAACGACGATAACCTTGACTCGCCCCTTTTTCTTCTATTTTTTTTAACAACATTTCTCCACATACTTCACCCATACGTATAATATCTTGCTTGATCGTTGTCAATTTAGGTGAACTGATTTGGTCTAAAAATACCCCATCAAATCCAATCACACCAAATTCTTCGGGCAAGTGTCCTCCAGCATTTATAATCCCTCTTACTGCTCCTAGTGCTAGCCGATCTGAACTACATACAAAACAAGTTTTATCTGTAAAATCTGCCCAGTTTTCTGTCATATATCTTTCTACTTCTGTCGAATGATTTGGAAATCGCAAGATTTTACTAGGAAGATCAACTTCCTTCATCACAGATAAATAACCAGTTTCCCTTGAAATTTCAAAAGGCTCGTCCACTTCGATACCGATATAAATAATCGTTTGATAATCTCTTTCTAAGGCATATTGCGTTGCTTTTGCTGTACCATATTCATTATCGCTGTCTACATAATCATATCCTTCAGAATTTTCCCCAAACAAGACAACTGGTTTTTCCAAACGATCGATCCAATCGAAGTCTTTTTTTCTGACACCTGTGATGATGTATCCATCACAAGAACCGACGTCGAAGGCATCATTTGTAACTAATTGGAGAGAATAATGCGCTTTACCGATCCGTTTAGCGATTCCCATCAGCAAATTCATGTAATAGGGCTCAGTTGTGTCGATTTCTTCCAGTATAAATAATTTGATGATCTGCGACCGATTCGTGACAAGTGCTTTTGCAGCAATATTTGGACGGTAATCCAGTTCAGCCATTGCTGAGAAAACTAACTCTTTCAATTCGTCAGTCACCTGTTCCGGATGATTGATGACTCGAGAGACCGTCATTTTTGAAACATTGGCACGTTTTGCAACATCTGCTAAAGTGGGCATGCTCTCTTCCTTTCTAACATGTTGTCATTCTTACTATCAATTATACCAAATTTTCCTAACAGAGTTTATTATAGCCCAAAATAAAAAACGGAAAATCCTCTATCGTCATGAGTGATTTTCCGTTTCAATTATTTATACTTTTTTATCAAATTTTTTGCTAAAAAAGTGGAAGCTTCTTCCATTAGTGGTATTTGTACCATATGTCGCTGTGTTTTTGAGGAACGAAAAACAATTTCTTTTCCGTAAGACTTATGCCGATTTTTTTCTACAAATCGTTCCGTTTGTATATAAGGAATTTTTTCGTCAGCTTGTCCATGCCAAAAGAACAGAGGACGTCCAGCTAACTTTTCCGGCTGCAATGACAAATCATAGCTCTTAACCCATGAAATCAAATCAAAATAGTCTTTTGGTACGACATAATTATATTCCGATGCGCGCCTTACGATTTCTTTTCCATATTCCAAAGGTGCAGGGGAACCCATCAAACACACGCCCGCTACTATATGAGGATGTTTAGCCAACAAGGCGCATGTTGTCATTCCCCCCATCGAAACCCCGCCAACTGCAAGCTGATCATGTAGAAGACCTCTTTTTTCTAAATGCTTGATAAGTGTGTCAAATTCAAACAGATTTCCGTAGATACTATCCCAAAATGTATAGGATGGAATAGAAGAAACCGGCTGTTTGCGCTCCCCATGATTCATCGCATCTGGCAGGATCACACGAATGCCCTGCTGCGCAATTTTTCTTCCTTGCGTCAAAACTAACTCCTTACTTGTCTGCCATCCGTGATAATAGATGACAACGGGAATACGTTCCTCTCTTAATTCTTTCAGAACAACTTCTAACACTGGAATATGATGGACAGAACGTTTCAATATAATTGGATTCAATTGTTACTCACCTATTTTCATTAAATTTCCTGATCGCCATAGCAACCATGCTCCAACAGTTGTCTGGAACAGGTTCAGTGTACCAAATAATATAAATGCAGGACTGAATGGCTCGGGAAATAAGCACAGAGAACAAAGTCCCACCACTCCTAATGCTAGCGAAAGGAGTGGATAAATAGAAAAATTCAAAAAACTGGCAACGCTACCGAAAATATTACCAATAAACAGTATCAAAAAGAAAAAAACGCTTAAAATTAAACCATCTGTCAGCGACATCTGAAAAACAATGTTCTCTACCTCAATTGGCTGTTGAATCGAATAGACACCTAAGTATATACTGAGAAGGAGACTTAGCACGTGGCTGGCACAAAACACACGATTGACCGTTTTCATTTTAATCACCTAACCTATCTTTATAATTCTATTATAATCATTTTATCATTTTTTTGTATGTATAAAGTTTCAATTTTTCTTCACTTACGATTTTCTTTGATATTGTTGTTATATAAATGAAAGGAGTTTTACAAATGATTGATCCAAAAATGTTGGGGATGATCTTCCTCATTAATTTTGCTTATATCACTCTGAACACGTTACGTTTCATGTTGACAATGAAAGGCTATCGACTGATTGCTCCACTTGTCAGTATGGTCGAGATCACGATTTATATCGTCGGCTTATCCCTTGTTTTAGATCGTTTAGATAATCCACTGAATTTATTTGTCTATGCGTTAGGTTACGCAGTAGGTATCAGTGTCGGAATTTTGATTGAAGACAAATTGGCATTAGGATACATCATGGTCACAACGATTTTGCCAGCAAATAGCGCAGAAGATAAAAGTTTGCCGGGTATACTGAGAGAACACGGTTATGGTGTGACACAGACTTCTGCAATGGGGCTGGAAGGTGAGCGGCTAGTTCTCGAAATACTTTCTCCTAGAAAAAGCGAACGTGAACTGTATCGCCTGATCAAAGAAATCGAAGAGCGTGCTTTTATCATTTCTTATGAGCCAAAATATATTTCAGGTGGTTTCTGGACTAAAAAAGTGAGAAAACGACAAGGAAAATAACTCACAAACTTAAAAACTGTCTAATATCTAAATTAAATTTTAAATGTTAGACAGTTTTTATTTATTATTTTGATTAAAAAACATCGACATATACTCATCAATTTGTTATTATACTTTATATACTTATCAATTTAATTTGGAGATATTATGGAAATTCAACGTAGAACCACTAATTTTTTACATTTAGGCTCTTTTTTTGCAACTTTGACGATCTTATTTTTTCTATGTTATTCATACCTTAAGACCTCACATGCGCCTTCTAGTGCATTAGGCTGGTTGCTTTTGGATCATTCTGATATCACAGAAGCCGAAGAAAATCCGTTTTTTTTGATTTTGTCTTCTCTTTGCGGCTTACTGTTTTCTGTTTATTTCGGTGCCTATTTTTTTCATCGACATCCTGGTACGTTAAACGAAGCTTCAAGCGTATTGATTGCATTTAAAACGTTTTCTTTTTTAGCAATTCTTTTTTATTCGTTTAATCACAATACGCTTTTCTTCTTTATCATGAATGGTTTAGTCGTGATTTTATCCATTTTTACTTATTTTATTTTTTCACTCATTTTTAGCCAATTGAAATGTCCGCTCTTCTTTCAATTAGTTCCTGTCACCTGTTTTATTTACAGCTTGTTTTCCTTTTTTGTCCTTGCTTTAATGCCACTGACCAACCCTTCGACGATCCAAGTCGCAGGAAATCTGTTGGATATGCTCTTCATCGTCAGTCTAGGTGTATTTATGTGGCAAAGAAAAAACAAACAAAATAAAAAGCATTTTGAAGCCTGACTATTACAACTTCATAAATGCTTTTTTAGTTTTAAACACTTCAAT